>NZ_JBSHDU010000118.1:0-20094 GCF_053616475.1 Streptomyces sp. NPDC055815
GTCGTAGTCAGGGCCTCACCGCTCCCAACGGTCCGTCCCAGCAGCGGGTGATCCGCGACGCGCTGGCGGCCGCCCGGCTGACCCCCTCCGACATCGACGCCATCGAGGCGCACGGCACCGGTACCTCTCTGGGCGACCCGATCGAGGCCGGAGCCCTCGCCGAGGTCTTCGGGCCCGGACGCTCCGGCGACCACCGAGTTCGACCCGGTCACCGGCAGCCCGATCGAGTCCGACGTCCCCAAGCTCGGCGGACTGCCCGCCGAGGCGATCTCGTACGCGTACAACGGCCACGGCCAGCTGTACATGTACGCGGGCGCCACGACGTACGACACCCAGACGGAGTACGACGCCTTCGGCCGCGTCATCCGCTCCACGGTCAACCCCTGGGGCGGCGAGGTCGTCGCCACCAGCCTCTACGACCAGGCGACCGGCCGCGTGCGCGCCACCTACCTGGACAAGCAGACCTCCACCACCGGAGCCGTCGAGCAGGTCGAGTACACGTACAACCCGGCCGGACGCATCACCTCGGTCACCGACGTACCCGACAACAACCCGGCGGCCCGGGACCGCCAGTGCTTCACCTACGACCACCTCGGCCGGATGACCACGGCCTGGACCGACACCGGCGGCATCACCACGCCCGCCCCCGAGCAGCACCGGACCCTCGACCAGGGCTCGTGCACCCACACCGACCCGATCGGCGGCGCGATCGCGCCGTCCACCAACACGGTCGGCGGCCCCAGCCCGTACTGGCACGACTACCAGTACGACCCCACGGGCAACCGCACCGCCAAGGTCGTCCACGACCCGTCCGGCGACACCACGAAGGACATCACCACCACACAGGGCTTCGGCACCCCGGGCACCGGGAACACCCCGACCTCCGCGGCGGGAACCGGCGGAGGCACCGGCGGTCCGCATGCCCTGCTGACCACCGGCGTCAAGACCGGTGCGACCGCGTCGGACAGCGGTACGACCGAGTACGACGCCTCCGGGCACCCCACCGCCCTCGGCACGAACAAGACCGGCACCGCCACCCTCACCTGGAACGGCGAGGACCGCCTGAACAGCTACGCGCCCGCCGTCGCCGTCACCGGAATCGGCGGCAAGTGCCTGGACATCCAGGGCGGCAGGAGCACCGACGGCACCCAGGTCCAGATCTACACCTGCAACACGGGCGGTGGACAGAAGTACGCCACAGCCGGCGACCGGCTGAAGACCCTCGGCAAGTGCGTGACCGCCATGGGGACGGCCGCCGGTTCCCCCGTCCAGCTCCAGCCCTGCGACGGGCGCGCCGGACAGACCTGGCAGCCGCGGGCCGACGGCACCCTGTACAACCCGGCGGCGACCCGCTGCCTGGCCGTGCCCGGCGAAGTGACGACCAACAGCACGCCGCTCCAGCTCGCCGACTGCGTTCCGACGCCGCCGGCCGGCCAGAAGTGGACCGTCCCGGACAAGACCTCGACCTATGTGTACGACGCGGACGGCAACCAGCTCGTGCGCCGGTCGCCCGGGAAGACCGTCGTCAACCTCGGCACCGACCAGGTCGTCTACGACAGCGCCGCGAAGACCCTGACCGGTGTCCGGTCCTACCCGGTGCCCGGCGGCCTGACCATCGTGCGCACCGGCGCGGGCACCGCCGCCGGCGGGTTCGTCGCACAGCTCGCCGACCATCACGGTACCCACACGGTCAGCGTGGACCTGTCCTCCGGCCAGACCGTCGTCCGCCGCCCGTCCGACCCGTTCGGCAACCCGCGCGGCACGCAGCCGGCCGTCGGCGCATGGGCTGGGGACAAGGGTTTCGTCGGCGGTACGCAGGACACCGCCACGGGCCTGACGAACCTGGGCGCCCGCCAGTACCAGCCTGCCACCGGCCGGTTCCTGACACCCGACCCGCTGCTCACACCGGACGATCCGCAGCAGTGGAACGGCTACGCGTACGGGGCCAACGACCCGGTCAACAAGGCGGATCCGACCGGACTGAACTGGTTCGACCCCGGCAAGCTGTTCGGGCGGCTGGTCACGGGCATCGTCGAACTGGTCACCAAGGCCGATGTCTTCAAGGAGAAGTACATCCCCGCCCACGACTTCACCATCGAGATGCACGCCGTCTGGCTGATGGTGAACCAACCGAAGGGCGGTGGCACGGTCACCATGGACACCGCCAACCTGGGCAAGGGAATCAACCCGGGCAACCAGATACCCGGCGCGTCGAAGGGGAACCCGGGAAACCTGAAGATCAACGGCAAGGCGGACCTCATCTACTGGACCGCCGACACGGTCTACGTCTGGGAGGTGAAGAACGCCGGAGGCCCGGCCGAGAAGGCCGGCGGCGAGGAGGTCAAGAACTACGTGAAGTACCTCCAGATGAAGCTGGAGAGCCAGGGCGACACCCGGAAGGTGGAGGTCGGCTTCGACACCTCCTTCCTGGCCGGGGCCAACCCCTACCAGCCGGGCAACTGGGTCGCCTCCAAGCCCTCGTCGGAGTTCGAGGGCGTCATCGTCTACCGGAACGAGACGAAGGGCAGGGAGCGGCCCAAGGCGGAACCCCGCACGGTGCCCGAGTACAACCGCGTCCCGGCTCCCTCGCCACAGACCGCGCCGACCACGGAGAAGATGCCCAAGGGCACCACGTTCTCCCCGAGCGAGCTGCGGCCGAACGAGCCGTCCCCGGCCCCTGCCGAACACACCCACGGGTGGACCTTCGAGATGCCGACGATCAACTGGGGGAACGTGGTGAAGCAGACCGGCGAGGGCATCGTCGTCGGACTCATCATCATCGGAGGGATCGCGACCGCACCCATCCAATCGTGACAGTCCCCTTCCAGGAGGCCACGGCGCACTGACCGAGGCGCCTGCGGACAACGGCCGCTCCATCCGGTACCCCGGGTGGAGCGGCCGTTCCGTTTCTGCGGAGCGGACGCGGCACAGGCAGGCCGGGCGTACACGGGCACATACCGCCGGGGCCCGCGCCCGATGCGGTGTCAGTGGCTTGGGCGGCGGCTCAGGGCGATGCCCGCGACGTGGAAGACCGCGCCGATGATCCCGGCGACAACCGACGAGGTCGCCTGGGCCGGCTTGTCGCTCGCAGGGAGAACGGCGGTCACCACGCCCATGAGAAGAGTGGAGCGGAGGGGCAGGTCGGCTACTTTCGCCGCAACCACCTCCCGTCCGTTCCCCGGGTTGCCTCCCTGGACGAACTGAACACGTCGTTCGCCGAGTTCGAGCGGGCTGAGGAAGGGCGGCGGATCTGGATGCGGAACCGGACCACCGGCCAGGACTTCGCCCTTGAGTCCGTGCCGCTGATGCCGCTGCCGCGGGATTCCTTCGAGACCGGAGTCGTGTTCACTCCGCGGGTGGACCGCTACGGCATGGTCGCGGTGAGGGTTTGCCGCTACTCGGTTCCGGCCCGGTTCATCGGCCGCACCGTCCGAGTCGTACTCCGCTCCAGCGACCTCGTTGTCTTCAACGGCCGCAGCGAGATCGCCCGCCACCCCGCCTGACGGCGAAGGGCGCCGAGCGTGTGGTCCTGGCGCAGCATCCGGCAGCCACCAGCCACCAGCCACCAGGCACCCGGCTCCTGCGCCACCCACCACCGCACAGTGCACTGCGACACCCCCCAGCACGGCGGCCACTGTCGGCGCACACGTGAATGCGCTCAACCAGGTACGCGACTTCGTGCCCACGTGTCACTTAAGGAAGCGCGCGAACAACGCGGCCGCGGAAGGTTAGGGGATGGCAGGGCTCACGGGGTGTGTGGTCGGCGCGCAATGGCCAGCAGGTGCAGGCTGGAGACCACGAGCTTCGGGTGGCTGTCGGCGAACCGTGCGACAGCGAGGGCGGTTTCAAGAGCCTTCGGGCCCAGGTCCTTTGCCCCGGTCCGACGTTCTTCAGCCCTCAGGGCCTCGTAGGCGGGCCCGTGCAGCCCGTAGACGGTCAGGTCACCGAGGCCGGCCCGACTGGCCTCGTCGCAGAGCTCTGAGGGGTCGTGGTAGTACGTGGTGGGGCCGTCCCGGCGGACGCGCAGCCCCGTCGTCGCGATGTCCAGCGCACTGGGTGAGTCCAGGTCCATGAGCTTTGCATACCGGTTGAGCGCCGCCGCAGCGACCAGGCCACCGGGCCTGACGACACGGTGAGCCTCCCGCCACGCACGGGCACGCCCGGTGCCGTCCGGCAGGTGATAGAGGGGACCGAGCATCAGCACAGCGTCGAGCGAAGCGTCTGCTTGGTCCAGTTGCCGCGCATCACCCACGAAGGCAGCCAAACCCTGATGGCAGGCCTGCCGTACGTGCTTCTCCACCGGGTCGACGACGAGAACCTGATAGCCGCTGGCGGTGAGCCAGCGAGCATGCACTCCAGGCCCGCCGCCGACATCCAGCACGGACGCGGGCGAGGGCGGAAGGTGAGCCCGCAGGAGTTCCTGCGTCCGCAGCAGCTCGACTGTCCCGATGGTGCGCCCGGAAGTGAGGCGGCCAGCCTCATCGCCGGCACCGTAGAAGGCGGTGATGTCCGGAAGGAGCGCCATGTCTACCTCCGCTGGGAAGAGCAGGCTACGGATCGGAGAATGACATGGTCGGCCGCACGCCGCTACGGAAACCGTCCGGATCAAGGAGCAGTACCCGCTCATGGTGTCGGCGGCCGGCATGTGAGCAGCCTTCCGTGTACCGCCGCACTGTACACATTCACGTGTACCCCGACACCCGGTCGAAGTCCGCTTCACCGACGCCCACCACCAGCAAGGACCTTCATCGACAAGTGGCCCGTCTTCAGCGGTGAGGACCTGCACTCCGACTCCAGCCATCCCGTCGAGGTGGTAATCCTGTGCGACGTCCTGACCAGCGGTTGCCCACCTTCCTCACACCGTTCAAGCAACGACGAAGTGAGGCGAAGAGCGACGCTGGTCGTTTTCAAGGCTGTGGCGGAAATTTCGTGACGGCCAGTTCTAAACATCCGCCATGGCCCGTGATGGCCGTTGTCCAGCATGTTGTCTGTGGGGGACGAACAGCACTTCTGGGATCTCGTATGGCCTGACGCCGAGGGACTGATCATCGATGCGGTGGACGTCGTCGGTGATGCTGTGTGGATCGACCTGCATGCTCGGCAGCCGACGGTGACGTGCCCCTCGTGCGGCGTGACTGCTTCACGCGTACACAGCACATACATGCGGCGCCTGGCTGACCGCCCATTGGGCGGGCGGCGAGTGTTACTGCGCCTGCGGATCCGCAGGTTCTTGTGCGACAACGGCCTGTGCTCCCGCCGGACCATGGCCGAGCAGGTATCGAGCCTGACCACCCCGTACCGGCGGCGCACCCAGGCGCTCGCCCGAATGGTGCAGGCGATCGGGCTGGCCGTCGGTGGCCGGGCCGGCGCCCGGCTCGCCGGCTATCTGCCGGTGCGGGCGACCCGGGACGTGATCCTGGGGGAACTCCGACGGCTCCCGGACCCGCCGTCCAGCCAGGTCACGGTCCTGGGCATCGACGAGTTCGCGTTCCGCAAGGGCGCCACCTACGGCACCGTCCTCATCGATGTCGAAACACGACGGCCGATCGACCTCCTGCCCGACCGCACCGCGGACGCGGTGGCCGCCTGGCTCGCCGACCACCCCGAGATCAAGGTGATCTGCCGGGACCGGTGCAGCACCTTCAGCCAGGCCGCCGCCCGTGCGGCCCCCGACGCGATCCAGGTCGCAGATCGCTGGCATTTGCTCCACTCGCTCGCTCGTGCAGTCGAACGCACCGCCCACCAACATCGCGCCTGCCTGCGTAAAGACGCTGAGACCGGCGATTTGGACCATTCCGAGGAGCCGTCGGACTCAGCCGCTCTGGCGGCACTGATCGGACCGCCGGAGCCGAACGACCCACCCGACGGCCAACTTCTGGCCCGAGTCCGCCAGTGGCATACGGACATCCACCAGCTGCGCGAACGCGGCTGGACAATCAGCGCGATCGCCGACCGCCTGGGCCGCGACCGCAAGACGGTGCGCCATTACCTGACGACCGACCTCGACCAGATCCTCGCCTCGGCCCGAGAGCGCCGCCCCAACGGCCACATCAACCGCTTCAAGCCCTACCTGCAACAACGCTTCCGCGGCGGCGCCACCAACGCCGCGGCCCTCTTCCGCGAGATCCGTGAACGCGGCTACCGGGGCAGCCGTGTCGTGGTCACCAAGTACATCGCGACCCTCCGTGCCGGCACCGCCTTCCCGGAACCACGCCAGCCTGTTCCCAGTCCCCGCCGGATCACGACCTGGATCATGCGGCGCCCGGAGAGCCTGACCGACAGCCAGCGCGAACGGCTCGACCGCATCCTGGATGCCTGTCCTGACCTGGCCACCGCCCGCGACCTCGCTCACGAGTTCAGTGCCATCGCCCGCGAACGCCGAGGTCACGACCTCACCGGCTGGATGGCCCGCGCCCTCGACCAGGGGCCACGGCCGGTCCAGGGCTTCGCGGCCTTTCTCCAGAACGATTGGGACGCCGTCGTCAACGGCCTGACGCTCCACTGGAGCTCTGGCGCCGTCGAGGGGCAGGTCACGCGCATCAAACTGATCAAACGCCGGTCATACGGCCGTGCTTCCTTCGCTCTCTTACGAACCCTCGTCCTCGCCCAGCCGCCATGACGCGGGACAGCGCCGTGACCTGGGGGTTACCGGGCTGGATATGACATCCTGCTGTAGTGCTTCTGAGTGATCGAGTGAGCAGCGTCGAGCTCTGTCCCCTGCGCTACCAATTCCCCACCGCCCCCGGAAACCCATACGACGACAACTGGCTGGTCGTCGGCGGAAAGGTGACGACCCCCGAGGGCAGTTGGTCGTTCGATGACCCATGTCTGCTGACCGATGAAGCCCGTGAAGTGACCACCTGGCTGCGCGCGGTGGCGGCGGGGACAGTAGCCGTGTCCGGCCGGGATTCCGAAGGTGAACTGTCCCCGGACACCTGGTTCGTCGAGCCGGTCCTGGCCTTCAGTCTTGCCGATCGAAGCGAGGGCTGGGCGGTGATTCGCGTCCACCTGTCTTTGGAGGCTGCCCCCCCATGGCAGCGGGGTGACGAGAGCACGGGCATTTACCAGTACGCCGTGGAGGTACGGGTGGACACGGACGCCCTGCTCCATGCGGCCGACCAATGGGATCTTGCTCTCGCGTCCTTCCCACCCCGCTGATCGGCATCGCGAGACATCGGGCATCACGAAATATCCGCCACAGCCGTTTTCAAGGCTCTGACCGGAGTTCCGTGAACGACTGGAGAGGATGCCGGAGACCTGTCGGCGGGCAGCCTCGGTGAGATCGCTTACTGGTTGACTGTCCGTCGTGACCAAGATGATCGAGATACCGGATGCCGAGGGCGACTGGGAGCCTGCGGCAGAACTCCAGGCAGGTGGGCGCAATCCGGCGGGGCAGGCATCGATGTTCCAGAGCGCGGCTTGGCCGTTGAGTTCGCTGGCCTTGCTCTCGGTGGACTTGGATGCGGTGGCCCGGCGGCTGAGGCTGACCATCGAGACCTCGTGGGACGGGCACGGCAGCGTTCGGGCGGCGTTTTTCGTGCTGGACGGGACGGACTTCGTCGTCACCCACCACGAGGGCGACCCTCCGGGCACCCACGTCTGGACCCGGAAAGGCGGACCTGCCGATCCGGCCACGCGCGCGGGCAGCCTCCTCGCGGCTCTCGGAGTGGGGCCGGAAGTGGTCTCGTACTCCACCTGGGGGCCGGCACCGACCTGTCGCACGTGCCCGCCGCCTGGTGGCGTGGCCGGTCGAAGCCCGTGTGGTCGCGTCAGGACATCTGGGAGAACTTCAAGATCCGTCCGGGATGTTCGTCGGCCGCGTCAGCTTCGGGGCAGTGGTCGGATTCCTCAACGGCTACGACGCCGCCTCCGATGGAGCCCTGCTGGACGGGTTCCAGGACTGGCTCGCCACCAAACTGGGATACGGCTGGAACCTGGTGTATTGGGCCTTGGCCGAGAAGCTGATCTTTCCCGACGGCCGCCCCGAGGAACCCTGGTCGCCCGAGAACGAGCAGCGCGCCGCGACCGAACTGATTCGCCTGCTCGACGAGTTCTTCGATCACCGCACCGGTGATCCGAAGGATCGCCCTGGGGCAGGCTGATCAAGGGCCCTGGGCTCACCCCCCGGGGCGAAGATCCTGATTCGCAGAAGTCGGAACGACGCCCAGCCGCACATGGCCTTCTTGAGCGTTGTGACCCGAGTTGGATTGCCCTCGACCCTGCCGGAGCTCCCTTCAAGGGTGAGGCCAACGGCGGCGGCGTCGAGGTCCTGGCAAAACCGGCTCCGACCGGAGTTCCGTGAATGCCCAGGTCAGCGAGTGTGTGCGGGAACGTTTCGGCAGGGGATCTCTCGGTTGTGGGGGTCTGTTCGCTGGAAGATGTGCTCTTCCCGGAAATCGATGTGCGGTTGGAGCAGGTGGACTTCACCGCGGAGGCTCTGGTCGTGGTGGCGGTCGCATGCGGGCCACCACCACGATGCCCCGGCTGCCGAACTCGTGCCCGCCGTGCGCACTCCTCGTATGAACGCGGTCTGGCGGAGCGGCCACTGACGGGAAGGACGTGGCAGGTCAGGCTGAGGGTGAGGCGGTTCTTCTGCGACCGTGCCTCCTGCCGGAGGAAGACGCTCGTCGAGCGGGTCAGCGGGCTGAGCGAACGCTACCGCCGCTCCAGTCTCGGTTTGAAGAAGTGGCTCCGCGCGGTTGCGGTCGAGCTCGGTGGCCGCCCCGGTGAACGACTGTGCCGCAAGATGTCTCTCCCTACGGGCCGCAGCCGGCTCCTTGAGCTGCTGGAATCGCCACCGGTGCCGGAGCAGGCGCCGCGGGTCCTCGGCGTCGACGAGTTCGCCTTCCGCAAGGGCCGCACTATGGCACCCCCCTCGTCGATAGGGAAGCCGGCCAGGTCGTCGACGTCCTGCCGACCGCACCTCGGAGACCTTCGCCGCCTGGCTGCGCGGCCATCCCGGCGCTGAGATCATCTGCCGCGACCGGGCCACCGCCTACAAGCGCGCGGTCAAACAAGCCGCACCGCATGCCCTCGAAGTCGCGGATCGCTGGCACCTGCTCCAGAACCTGGCCGCAACGGTGGAGAAGACCTGCCACCAGCACCGCTCCTGCCTGCGCAAACGCGTCGACGAGGAGACCGTCCGCATTCCCGATGCAGCGATGTACGGGCCGGGCCTCGTTCAGCCTGCTGCGGACCCGGATTCTCACCCAGTCCTGAGCAGGCACTATGGGATCATGGAGCCCGATCTGGAAACCGTGACCGTGAAACTGTGGCGTGCCGATGCCGTCGTGCTCTTCGACTGGCTGATCGCCACGGACCTCGATTCGGTTCCCGTGACCCACCCGGCGCAGAAGCAGGCGTTGGCTGATCTTCTGTCCCAGTTCGAGTGGGCAGCCGACAGCGATGTCACAGGATCGACCGCCGAGGAGATCGCAGCCGCTCAGGAAGCCGTCGCCAAAGACATGGGCTGGTGGTTGAGCAGGCCGGCTCGCCGTCACAGGACGCCGCACCCAGCTGTGCGCTTCACGGAACTCCGGGCAGAGCCGTTTTCAAGAATCCCCATCATGCCTTCGGTTCCGGTGGAACCGTGCCCGTGCGGTCTCCCCGTGGTAGAGCCGGATCACCCGGTGGGCACAGTCGACGGGTGATCCGGCCACGGCCTGCGGCCAGGCCCGCTCCTGCGGCCGGGACCACGGGGCCGTTCACGGGGCGGGGGAACGAGATCCCGGTCTTCCGGGCCCGGTGGATCTGTCACCGTGCCCGGGAGCGGCGGGCTCCCGGAGACGGTGCGACGATCCCCGGCTTCCTTCGGTCGTAGGAGGAAGAGAGCCTGTGGTTCAGGCGTCCGGGCGCACGGTGCGGAAGGTGCGGCGGTAGGCGTGGGGGGTGACGCCGATGGCGGCATGGAGGTGCTGGCGCAGGGAGACACCGGTGCCGAATCCGGAGCGGTCGGCGACGAGGTCGACGGGCCAGTCGGTGGATTCCAGCAGGTGCCGGGCCAGGTCGACGCGCTGGCGGATGAGCCACTGGCCGGGGCTGGTGCCGACCTCGTCGCGGAAGCGACGGGTGAACGTACGCACGCTGACGCCTGCGTGGGAGGCCATGTCGGCCAGGGTGACGGGTTCGGCGAGGCGTTCCATGATCCATGCCTGGGTGGGTGCGGTGCCGGAGGCCGTGGGGTCGGGGACGGGCCGCTGGATGTACTGGGCCTGCCCGCCGTCCCGCCAGGGCGGTACTACGCAGGAGCGGGCGACGTCGTTGGCGACGTCACTGCCGTGGTCGCGGCGCACGATGTGCAGGCACAGGTCGATGCCGGCGGCGACCCCGGCGGAGGTCAGGACGTCGCCGTCGTCGATGAAGAGGACGTCGGGGTCGATGCGCGCGCTGGTGAACATGCGCTGCAGGCGGTCGGCTTCGCGCCAGTGTGTGGTGGCGGGGCGGCCGTCGAGCAGTCCCGCGGCGGCCAGCACATAGGTGCCGGTGCAGATCGCCACGAGCCTGGTACCGGGGCGGATGGCGCCCAGGGCCTGGCGCAGGGTGCCGGGCAGGCGGCCCTCCTCGCGGATGGGGCCCAGCGCGTGCGAGGGCGGGATGACGACGGTGTCTACGGTGGCCAGCACAGAGGCGTCGTGGGAGACGGTGAGCTGGTAGTCGGCCTCGGCGCGGACGGGGCCGCCGTCCAGGCTGCAGGTGGTCACGGAGTAGAGCCGATTGCCCGTGCTGTCACGAGCGGCTCCGAAGATCCGCGCCGGGATGCCGAGTTCGAAGGGGACGACGCCGTCCAGGGCCAGAACGCCAACGCGGTGCATGACCGGATCCTTTCAGTCCATGACCATCGGGCCACTACTGGGGGTCGGTCCGCCCCGGCAGTCTGAGGGACGCGCCCAAGCCAAACCGCGCAACCACCACAGACGCACTGCTGAAGCGAGCACTCATCATGAACCAGGCCACCACCCCCACGACCATGCGCGCCGTCTCCCAGGACATCGCCGGAGCCCCGGACGTCCTCAGAGTCGTCGAGGTGGAGCGACCCGAGCCCGGCCGGGGCGAGGTCCTGGTCCGAGTGCACGCGGCGGGCGTGAACCCGGCGGACTGGAAGACCCGCCGGCGCGGCGAGTTCGCCACCGGCGCCCGGCCGCCGTTCACGCTCGGCTACGACGTCGCCGGGGTGGTCGAAGCGGTCGGTGAGGGGGTGACCCTCTTCCAGCCGGGCGACGAGGTGTTCGGGATGCCGCGCTTCCCGCACCCGGCGGGCGCCTACGCCGAGTACGTCACCGCCCCGGCCCGCCACTTCGCCCCGCGCCCCGGTGGACTCACCCACATCCAGGCCGGCGCCCTGCCGCTGGCCTCGCTGACCGCCTGGCAGGCCCTGGTGGACACGGCGGATGTCCAGCCCGGCCAGCGTGTCCTGATCCACGCGGCCGCGGGAGGCGTCGGCCACCTGGCCGTGCAGATCGCCAAGGCCCGCGGCGCGTACGTCATCGGCACGGCCAGCTCTCCTAAGCACGAGCTGCTGCGCTCACTGGGTGCCGACGAGCTGATCGACTACCGTACCCAGGACTTCGCCGAGACCCTCCGGGGCGTCGATGTCGTCCTGGACACCCTCGGCGGCCCCAACTGCGCCCGGTCCCTGCGAACGCTCCGGCCGGGCGGCACGCTGATCTCGATCCTGCCGCCGGACGACACGTTCCCCGTCAAAGAGGCCGAAGCGGCCGGGGTGCGGGCGGTGTTCATGCTCGTCGAACCCGACCATGCCGGGCTGCGCCAGATCGCCTCCCTGGTCGAGGGCGGCGCCCTGCACGTGATCGTCGACGAGGTCTTCCCCCTCGAAGAAGCCGCCCGGGCCCACACGCTGGGTGAGACCGGCCGTACCACCGGCAAGATCGTCCTCTCCGTCGCCCCCTGACCCACCGCGGCTGCCTCTCTGTCCTGCGGCAGCTGTACAGCCACCTACCCAGCCTGCGTCAGGCACCGAGCCGTCAGCACCACACAGAACGGAACCACCATGAGCACCAGCACCGCCCCGGCCAGCACCCGTGACGTCGTCGACGCGTTCTTCGCCCGCTTCGGCGAAGGCGACATGCCAGCCCTGCTGGACCTGTTCGCCGACGGCGTCGACTTCCATGTCGCAGGTGCCCCCAACATCCCCTGGGCCGGCAGCCGTACCAGCATGGACGCCATCGCCGCGTTCTTCGCCTCCTTCGGACAGCACCTCACCCCCGCCGAGGAGTACGTCGTCGCCACAACCGTCGTCGACGGCGCCCACGCCGTAGTCATCGGCCATAACCGCTTCGGGGTCCTGACCACCGGCAAAACCTTCACCAACCACTTCGCCCTCCACCTCACCGTGGCCGACGGGAAGATCACCGGCTACCGCATGTTCGAAGACAGCCACGCAATCAGCGAAGCCTTCACCCACTGAACCGCCAGGCCAGGGCCTCCCTTCTGACTGACCTGGGTCAGCGAGGTCAGCAGCGAATCACAGAAGAGGAAGCGACGCCTTCCGGGTGCCGGCGGATGTTCCGGACGGCAGCTGATCGGCCGGCCGGTGGACCAGGCCAAACCCGCGGGCTCTAACCCGGACGCGCAACACACGCGGCCGGACTGTCCGGGCCTTCACCCGCGACCCCGCCGGTCAGGCCGCTCACGCCCTCGCCTCGGCAGGGGGTGCCGAGGCGGTCTTCGCGAAAGCCGTTCGACGGGAAGAGGGGGGCAGGAGGATGTCTGTATGACGCGGGGCATTGAGGTTTCTTGCTGAGCTCTCCGCTGCCCCTGACTCCTTGCCGCCGGCCCCGGATGGTCCCGGCATCGTCAAGTCCCTCACTCCGGCTGGTGGAACGGTCTCGGTAGACCAGACTTTGAGCGGTTCGGGTTGATGGTCTCGCCTCGCTCCACGGTGGTCTGGCTCGACGACGAGTCGACCCGCGACTGGGCAGGCGTCTGGCGAGGCGCTGCCAGGAGCCGGGGCCGAAGCGGCGTGATGGGGATACGAGGTGTTTCCCGCAGGGCCGGCTCCAGCAGTCCTCGTCCGGAGCACCGGCGGGCAGATCCTGCCCGTGGAGCAGTGCCGCGGCTACGGATGTGCAGTTGCCAGGATCGTGCGGTTGTCGAGGAGCGGGGCGGAGCGGACCGTGTGGATGGTCGGTCGGGGCGTGTTTACGGCGCCGGCAACGGCATTGGCGATTCGGGCTGCCGACTGCCGCTCTGCTTTCGTCTTGGCGTGCGATGCCTGGACTGTATGTGCGAAGAAGTGTGCAGAACGGTTGTTACGCGGGCTGGTCACACGGTTGGCGGAGTGCGCTGGGCGCTGCGACCGGTCGTGCGGGGGAGTGTGCAAGGGCTTGCGGTGGATCATTGGCCGGTTAGGTGTAGATGTCAGTGAATGTCAGGGTCGCAGCTTTCGTGTATCTGTATCCGGTACAGCCGTCAGTTACGGAAATGTTCGTACCCGGTAACGGGGCCTGTGTGGCGTTCCGGTGGAGTCGGCGGGGCAGCAGAGTTCGGGTCCTCGGCCCAGCACCGGACCGGGACCCGCACCGCTCTCACATGCTGTTATCGGCTCGTGAAGCACTTTTTGAGGAGACATCACCCATGTCTGCTTCTTCGACCGCCCGCCGTATCGCCGCCACCGCCCTCGCGGCCGGCGCCGCAGTCAGTGACTGTTCGATTCCGTTTGCCCTGTGCCGTGGCGCCGAAGACCAAGCCAGGCGGGAAGAAGGCTGGCCGCGCGGGCCTCGGCGTCCCGGTCGCTCAGGAGATAGTTGCAGGACCCGCGGTCCGCAGGGCATCGCTTGGGGCCGGCAGTCTTTGAGCTACTCGAACACGCGACGAGATTCCGAGAGCTCGAAGGTTTCGCTTTCGGGGAGAGTGACCCGAGCTGTCCTGAGCGCATAGTCGACCTCAGAGCCCAGCCTGGTGTATTCGGCAACGTGAATCGTGATGTTGGTCGCCCATGTGTTGGGGGCGATGTTGTTGAGCTCAAGGTAGAGATCCCAGCCGCGGTTGAAGATCCCCTCGATACGGTTGGGTGTCCACCGCCAGAAGATATGCGTGCCCTTGGAGTTCGTGACCGGTCGGGCGCTCCAGCCGCCGCCCTGATCAGGTTGATCGCCACCTTTCTGATGCGGCCTGATGTCCTCTGGCCTCTTGGTCAGGGCGTTAGGGCAGGTGCCAATGGGAAAGCCACTAGAGATCTGGCGGCAGTAGATCGAGGTGCCGTTCACATCGTCCGCAGCGGAGCCGACCTTCAAAGCAAGGATGCTGCGACCGGTTTCGGCGATGATGAGAGGTGAGGCGATCAAGGTGTACGTCAGGAGCGGTTTGTCGGGCATGCCGAGTTTCCTCTAAGGGTGGCGATCAGGGACCTCTCACCGGAGCGCGACGCACACGCCAGCCGGACCCCCGGAAGGGATGGCCGCCGTTGTGTCAGTGTCCCTGATTCGATGCACCAGCGGCCGAGAAGCAGTGGGCCAGCCATGATCGGAATGGTCGACTATCGGTCGTGAGCGAGCGGGTGAGTTGGCGCGGTTGGTCAGCGACGATGCTCAGCGTAGGTGCCGTCCCTGCGCCGACTGTCTAGACGCGCCGACCAGAACCAGGGCGGTCCGTGATGGCCGGGCGCCAAGAGGGCTTCGGCTGTCCCCACAGAGGCGAAGCGCGAGCCCGTCGGCTTCCGGCTCACGTCTCGATGTACAGGCAGTTCGATTCTTACGGTTCTCTCGGTGCCTCCCGAAGTGGGGTTCTGGCACAGGTTCCGTGCAGCAGTGACTGAGCGTTGCGAGCCGGGAGGCGGTTGTCTCGCTGGTCAGGGCTGGATTTGATCCGGCTCGACGAGGTTAGGGTGCTGATTCACCGAACCGAGGAGAGCTGGCGTGCGCGACAGACCGCGGATCGAGGAAGCCCTTGATGTCCTACGTGCCGAACTGGAGGTCGGGCTGTCGGCGACGGAGTTGACCACTCGGGCTGCGTGGCTGGCCTTCATGCGATTCGCGCGACGGCGCTTTGCCACCGAGCCGACGCTCGACTCAGACGGCTTGCTCTTCCAGTACGGCACGTACGCCTTCAGCGGGCGTCCGATGTTCACTGTGGACCTCACGCGACAGTTCGACATCAGTGACGACGGCGGTGAGCACGACCACTTCGTACAGATTCACTGCGAACTCCGCTACGAGTGCGAACCTGCCCTGGACGTCCTGGGAAGCTTCAACTCCTGGTTCTTCCACGACGCCAACCCGGGCCTCGACGAGTGGCTCACTGCCATGGAGGGGCACCTCGAACCGCTGCTGGCTCGTGTGCCCTCCGAGATCGACGTGTACGAGGAGCCGGTATAGGTCGTCGGTCGATGCCAGCGGCCAGGGTGTGGAGGCTGGGCAGGTCGTCCTGTCGGACGGCGTCGAGCCAGTCCGGCAGGCGTTCGCCTTGACGCCCGGTAAGCATGGCCGCGAAGGACCGCACATGCCGGGTGAGCGCGTCGAGTTCGGGGCAGTGCGTCCGCACATTCTTGAGGTGTAGCTGCTCGGATTCGGTGAGGGTATGCGGGCGCCGGAGGATCCATCCGGCGACGGCTCGGGGTGAGGGCGGCCGTGCGGTCACCGGCCGCGGCGAGGTGTGCTTCTTGTGCAGGTAGGCGCGGACGCGCTGATTGCTGCCTGTGTAGGCGGGCGGGACGATCTCTTCCCAGAGCTTCCAGGCGTTGGTGCACCCCTCGTTCCAGCGGTTGTCGAGGTAGGTCTTGTACTCGTCGAGGACGGATGCCCGGTTCTGCCACTGCCCATCGAAAAGGTCTTCGGGAGTGTCAGCACGGGAGAACCGCAGGACCGTGTTCTGGCTCATACCGAGTTGCGGGGCCACGGACCGCTTGCTGTGCCCAGCGTCCAGCAGCGCGTGAATGGTGGAGTGCTCGGCGCGTGTGCGTTCGGCGAACCGGTGGCCCATCGGCCAGGGAGAACTGGACGGCATGCCTTCGAACGCGGGCTCCGACCGAAGGCCGGCGGTCTCAGGAACGAGGGCTCGGAGGCAGTGGCGGTGCTGGGCGACGGATCGTTTGGCGGCTTCGCTCAGGTTATGCCAGAGGTGCCATCGGTCCGCGACCTGGATCGCCTGCGGCGCTCCGGCTGTGGCGCCTTCTGCGAAGAAGGGCGCACGGTCTGGGCAGACGACCTCTACGCCGGGACGCTCGGCGAGCCACGCGGCCAGACTTGATGCTTCCCGGTCGGGGAGCAGGTCGATCGGGCGGCGGGTTTCGACATCGACCAGGACGGTGCCGTAGTGGCGGCCCTTGCGGGTGGCGTACTCGTCGACGCCGACTACCCGCGGCGCGGTCACCTTCGGCTCGGGAAGAGCGTCGACCAGGCGCAACACCGTGCTCCTGCTGACGGCCACGCCCAGGACGGCAGCCGGCCGGGCACCGGCCCGGCCGGCCAGGGCGAGACCGACTGCGGCCAGGGTGGAACGTTGTCGCTCGGTGCGCTGGCTGTGCCTGCGGGTGAGGCCGGGTATCTGTTCCGCGAAGGTTCGGCGGGGGCACATGTTGTTCCCGCATCGGAAGCGCCGAACTCGTAACCGGAGTACGACGCGTCGTCCGGCGCTCGGCGCGTCAGCGGGAAACCGCAGGTAGGAGCTGTGAACCCGGGTCGACCAGGCCCCGCATCCCGGACAGGCGGCGCCGACCGTGGTGCATAGCGCGTCAACACGCACTATCTCGATATCCACGTCCACCGACACCACCGCGACGTCCGCGATCGCCGGGAACAACAACTCCTTCAACTGGAGCACGGCCTCATCCACGGTCCGGACTGTCAGCCCAGCTGTACTGACCAACGCCTATTTTCGGGCGACTTCGCAAGCCGCCCAGGGACGCTCAGCTGTCACTCACCGTAGCCCCTGCACAAAAGCTGAGCCAGAACCACGACTCGTGATTTAAGCCAGATCAGCGCTCGAAGCGCTGACTGGTTCCTTCAGCCGCTGGTCATGGTGCCTGCGGCGCCCGTGGCCTGGCCCGGCTCAAGCGCGCGCACCCGGGGCTGCTCGACGAAGTCCGGCAGGGCAGTACCTGGTTCACAGTTCTGTGGTGCCTGGCGCCCTGGAGGGGGTGAGGTGTGATCTTGGGGTGCGATCCCCGCCGAAACGCTTGCCTTGGTCGAGAAGATCTTTTCTTCACACCATGCCCGCTGTCACCATGGGTCCCATGACGCACCTCGCCAAAGGCGCCAACGTCCCCGTCCCGACGGTACCGCTCCGGATCGCCGTGGGCCGGCAGCAAGCGCCCGGCGTGCCGGCCGTCGAAGCCTCCGCCGTACTGCTCGACGCGGCCGGCACGGTGCGCGGCGACGCCGACATCGTCTTCCACGGCCAGCCCGCCCACCCGTCCGGCGCCGTGCGCCACGTCGGCACGGGCGAAGGCGCCGGCCAGTTCGCGGAGTGGCTGGAACTGGACCTCCCCCGTATCGAGCCGGCCGTTCAGCGCGTCCTCGTCGCCGGCTCCTGCGACGACGGCACCTTCGGACAGGTCCCCGGCCTGTACGCCCAGGTCACCTACGCCGATGGCGCCATCCTGACCCACTATGACGTCACGGATGCCTCCAGCGAGACCGCCTTCGTCCTCGGGGAGTTCTACCGCCGCGACGGCGTCTGGAAGTTCCGCGCGGTCGGCCAGGGCTACGACTCCGGCCTGGCGGGGCTGGCGACGGACTTCGGAGTCGAGGTGGCGCAGGCCCCGGCGCTGGCGGCACCATCGCTCCTGCCCACCGCCGCGGTCACACCGCCGCCGTCGGGACCTGTGGCGCTGCAGGGGGTAGGCAAGTCGGACTCGGCGCCGGGAGGGGTGGCCGTGCCCCCGATGGCGAAGCCGGTGCCCGTAGCTGTGCCCGTACAGCAGACCTCGTCCATCGCCACTCCGGCCGCCACTCTGGCCACCCCGGCCGCCATGCCCTCCTGGGGCGCCGGCCTCTTCCACTTCGAACCGCTCGTCTTCAGCGGCAAGGGCGCGAAGACCGTCACGGTGGACCTGCCGTTCCCCCAGGACTCGGCACCGGTGATCCTCGAAGCCCGGGTCGGGCCGCAGTACCACTTCCTCAGCGTCCAGATCGCCGGCCGCTCCACGGACGTCTTCTGCAACGACCTGCCCGGTCACTACGGGCGCGCCCTGCTCAATCCCCCGCGCAAGGGCGGTCCGATCAAGCTGATGGTGCGCCAGTCCGGGACCTGGGAGCTCACCCTCCTCCCTCTGACCGCCGCCCTCCCCATCGGCCCCGGAACCATCCAGGGCAGCGGCCGCGAGATCTTCGTCCACACAGGCACCGCCGCCGACCTGAAAGTCCGCGCCAAAGACCCCCACAGCGGCTGGTTCCAACTGAACCAATACCAGGGCGACACCCCCGACGACCTACGCCGCCCCGCCGAACAGCTCGTCCACGCCTGGAACGGCCGCCGCGTCAAGGAGAAGGTCCGCATCCCCGACGGCCCCCTCCTCCTCGCCATCGACAAGAGCCGCCACCACTGGGAGCTCACCCTCGACCCGCTGCCCCTTGCCTAGGCTGCGTCCCCGTCCTCGACGGCCTCCACGTCACCGCCCTCACCGCCCCCCGACGAAGGAGCCCACCCCGCGCTCTTCGTACTCCTCGGACACCACCGCTGGGTCACCGCCATCCAGGCCGCCGCCCTTGTTCAGTAGGTCGCGCCGCTGGCGGGTTCGGTAGGAGTCGCCGGTGAGGGTGAGGACCTCGGCGTGGTGGACCAGGCGGTCGATCATCGCGGCCGCAACCACGTCGTCGGAGAAGGTCTCCCCAGCGTCCGAAGGCAGGTTCGAGGTCTCCATGACTGAGCCCTGCTCGTAACGCGAGGCTATGAGCTGGAAGAACAGGTTCGCCGCGTCCTGGTCGAACGGGATGTAGCCCACCTCGTCGATAGTGATCAACTTGTAGCGGCGGATCGAGCGCGTCATAGTCGGGCAGGGCCCGCAGCGCGACAGCATGACCGTCGGCGTGTTGGCGGACGGCTGCCTGACGTCGCTGGCGGTCCAGCGCGAGGAGCTCGCGCATCTTCGCGGCGGTGGCCGCGTGGACCGGATCGGTGATGACCAGTTACTTGGCCCAGGACCTGTTGTGCTGGGCGACGACCTTCCCGTCGCAGTGAGCAGTCACCGTGTCAGGGGAGGCGGTGACGTCGACGAATCGGCCGATGACCTGCGGGTCGACGGAGTAGTCGACGGTGTCGACGCGGACGTAGTACTTCACCCTGAAGCCGGCCATCCTCACGCAGGCAGGGAGCAGCTCGAGGTACCGGTCGTCGCTGCTCGTGGGGGCCATCCCGCGCGAGCGGGGAGCAGGTCAACCTGTGGCGGTTCTCGTACGTGTGGGAGGGACACCATCCCCAGCCGGCGGGGAGCAGTCCCTGTGCATCGACGAACTCGGTTACATGGAGCTCGATCGCCGGGGCTCCGAGCTCCTTTCCAGGTCCTGACCGAATGGGAGGAGAAGAACAGCGTCGCCATCGCCTCCAACGAGTCGTTCTCCGGCTGGACCAAGACCTTCACCGACCCCCGCCTCTGCGCGGCCATCGTCGACCGCCTCACGTTCGGCGGCAACATCATCGAAACCGGCACCGACTCCTACCGCCTCGCCACCACCCGGGCCCGCGCCGAACAACAGTCCCTGGGCTGAGGGGACCGATCGAAGAGGCGCGAAAGGTCAGGACTGCGCGGTCCGGAACACGAGATACCGGTTGAAGGCCTCGTGGCTGTCGGGAGTGAAGCGCCACTCCAACAGGGCCGAGTGAAGCTCTGACTCGGTCAGCCAGCCATACCAGGCGACCTCGTCGGGATCGCGGGTCACAGCGTCCGGAACCACGGCTTCATGCACGCCGAGCCAGTGAGGGCTCAGGCCGCTGCGGTTGATGAACGTGAACAGCAAGCGCGGCAGGCCACGAATGCCCAGCTCTTCGGCCAGCTCCCGCCCGGCAGCCTGCTCATAGGATTCACCGACACCCACGGCGCCACCGACCATGACCTCATAGAGCCCAGGGAAGCGCGACAGCTGCTCCGACCGCCGGTGGACGAGGAACCGGCCACGCTCATCACGACACACCGTCGAGGCG
>NZ_JBSHDU010000119.1:0-19192 GCF_053616475.1 Streptomyces sp. NPDC055815
GGTGGGCACACGGGACGGCGCGCCCAGCGGCGCCTCCGCGTTCCGCGCCTGGACCCGCACCACCAGTGCGCCGTCACTCGGGGTGCGGGTTCAGGCGCGGGAGCCTCGGGCGCCGGCAAGGGCGCCGTCCGTTGTGCCCACCCGTTCCGCCCCTTGCGGAACGCCTGCCCACAACGGGCAGAAGCGTGCCCACAACGGGGCGCGTCACAATGGCTCCATGCCCGAAGGAGACACCGTCTGGCAGACCGCCCGCCGCCTGCACACCGCGCTGGCCACCCGCGTCCTCACCCGCGCCGACCTCCGCGTGCCCCGGTTCGCGACCGCCGACCTCACCGGCCGCACGGTCCTCGACGTCACCCCGCGCGGCAAGCACCTGCTCGCCCGCGTCGAGGGCGGGCTCACCCTCCACTCGCATCTGCGGATGGACGGCGCCTGGCGGGTGTACGCCACCGGGGAGCGCCCGCGCGGCGGCCCCGAGCACCAGATCCGGGCGATCCTCGGGAACGCCGAGTCCACCGCGTACGGCTACCGCCTCCCGGTCCTGGAGCTGATCCGTACCGCCGAGGAGTCCCATGCCGTGGGCCACCTCGGCCCGGACCTCCTGGGTCCCGACTGGGACCCCGAGGAGGCCGTACGACGGCTCGGCGCCGCCCCGGAGCGCCCGCTCGGCGACGCCCTCCTCGATCAGCGCAACCTGGCCGGCATCGGCAATGTGTACAAGTCGGAGCTGGCCTTCCTCGCCGCCGTCACCCCCTGGCTCCCGGTCGGCGAGCTCGCCCCCGAGGTCCCGGCCCGGCTGGTCGCCACGGCCCACCGCCTCCTGGAGGCGAACAAGGACCGTCCGGACCGGCGCACGACGACCACCCGCCGCCCCGGCACCCCGCTGTACGTCTACGGCCGCGAGGGCCGCCCCTGCCTCCGCTGCGGCGCCGCGATCCGCAAGGCGGAGCTCGGCGACCGGGTCACGTACTGGTGCCCGGGCTGCCAGCGGGGCCCGGACGGAAACGAGCACCGCCCCGACAATTGACGACCCGTCAGATCCGGTCGTACGGTCCGGACATGACGACGACACTCCCGGCATACGACCTGACCGGCCGCACCGCGTTCGTCACCGGCGCCGCGAGCGGCATCGGCCGCGCCACGGCGGCCCTCCTCGCCCGGGCCGGTGCCACCGTCCACTGCGCGGACCGCGACGAGGCGGGCCTCAAGGAGACCGCGGCCCTGATCGCCCGCGAGGGCGGCACCGCGCACACGCACCTTCTGGACGTCACCGACCGGCCCGCGCTGGCGGCGGCCGTCCGCGCCGCCGGCCCGCTCCACGTCATGGCCGCCATCGCCGGGATCATGCACACGAGCACGGTCCTGGAGACCCGGGACGAGGACCTCGACCGCGTCCTCGCCGTCAACTTCAAGGGCGTGCTGTACGCGTGCCAGGAGGCGGCCCGCTCGATGATCGCCGCCGGCGTGCCCGGTTCGATCGTCACGATGGCCTCGGGCGCGATGGACACCGCGAGCCCGGGCCTGCTCTGTTACAGCGTCACCAAGGCGGCCGTCGTCCAGCTGACGAAGACCCTGGCGACGGAGGCGGGCCCGCACGGCATCCGGGTCAACGCGGTCGCCCCGGGCTGGATCCGTACGCCGATGACGGACCGCCACGAGCCGGCCGCCCAACTGCAGGCCGAGGCCGCGATGGTCCGTCACTCACCCCTGGGCCGGGTCGGCGAGGCCGAGGACATCGCGCACGCGGTCCTGCACCTGGCCTCCGACGCCTCCTCGTTCACGACGGGCCAGATCCTCCGCCCCAACGGCGGCGTCGCGATGCCCTGGTGACACTCCTGACCGCCAGACCGGGAACCCGCCGCCCCGAAGAAGCCGCCACGTGCACCGGCAGCAGGCTCAGCCCCCAGCCGCCCGCCGCCACCGCTCCCTCGACCGGCCCGGACTCCCCCGGCAGCAGCATCAGGCGCAACACCGCCCACCACCAGAGCCCTCCGGCCGCGAGGCCGCACGCGAGCAGCGCGAGCGTCACCAGCGGAACCCGTCGCCGTACCATGGCCGCCTCCTGCGGTCGACGCTAGACCGGCAGGATCACCCTGCGGGAGGGCGCACCGGAGGCAAACCCGGCGCACACGGCCCAGTCGTACGTCCCTCCCACCATGGCACGCCCCACCGGAACCCGGCATCTCCAGCGGAACGCCCCGAAGCCCCCGGACAGGAGAAAAGCCCCGGTCAGCGCCCCAAGAAGAGGCACCGACCGGGGCTTCGCCCCACTTCGGTTCAGGCAGCGACGACGTCCACCGCTTCCGCGGGCGCCTTGATGGTCACCCGCTCGGTGGGCACACCGGCCACCGACGTCACCGACACCGAATTGAGCCTCGGGCGTACCGGCGTCGGCACCGGTTCGCTCGCCGCTGCCGACTCGGCCAGTTCGGCCAGTGACAGCTCGTCGCTCACTTCGCGCATGAGCTCGGACATCCGTACGTCCAACGCGTCGCAGATCGCGGAGAGCAGTTCGGAGGAAGCCTCCTTCTGCCCCCGCTCCACCTCGGAGAGATAGCCGAGCGAGACTCGGGCGGACGAGGAGACTTCGCGCAGAGTACGGCCCTGGCGCTGGCGCTGCCGACGCAGCACGTCACCCAGCAGGCGACGGAGCAGAATCATCGGTGGCTCCCTCCTCGGACCGCGTAGCCGCATCCTTCACGCCCCACCGTACCGCCTCGCGCTGCGGCCGTGCGGGGAGCGATGTCGTGTTCACTCAGGGCTGCAAACATCAATTCCCCCCGTTGTGTTCCGTATCCTGTGCCCGCGCATTTCCCGAGAGTTCCTCATGGAGCAGTTCCAGCACGCTCCGTACGCTCTCTCTACGGATTTCCGTACGATCGCCGTTCAACCTCAACGACACCACTTTCCCGGCCCGCGCGCTCGTCGCGACCGGTCCCGCGACCGCCACGTAGACGGTTCCGACGGGCTGTCCGTCCTGCTCGGTGGGCCCCGCGACGCCGGTCGTCGAGATCCCCCAGTCGGCGCCGAGCCGGTCCCGCACACCGGCCGCCATCTGCAGCGCGACCTCGGGATCCACCGCTCCGCGCTCCGCGAGCAGGGCCCCGTCGACTCCGAGGAGCTGCCGCTTGAGGGCCGTGGCGTACGCCGTGACCGACCCCAGGAAGGACACCGAGGCGCCGGGCGCGCCGGTGAGCTCGGCGGCCACCAGACCGCCCGTGAGGGACTCCGCGGCGGCCAGCGTCTGATCACGCTCCGCGAGCAGCGCCAGCACCCGGGCGGCCTCGGTCATCGTGTCGCCGTCTCCGTCCGCGCGGCCTCGCGTTCCGCCGCGAGCCCCTGGCGCCGCAGGACGACCGCCTGGCGCACGTAGTCCAGACCGGTGACGACCGTCAGCACGACGGCCACCGCCATCACCCAGAAGCGGAGGGTGGCCAGCGGCCCGGTGAGCATGAGGACGTACATGCCCACGGCGGTGCCCTGGGCGAGCGTCTTCATCTTGCCGCCGCGGCTGGCGGGGATGACCCCGTGCCGGATGACCCAGAACCGCATCAGGGTGATGCCGAGCTCGCGGGCCAGGATGACCGAGGTCACCCACCAGGGCAGGTCGCCGAGCGCGGACAGCGAGATCAGCCCGGCCGCCATGATCGCCTTGTCGGCGATGGGGTCGGCGATCTTCCCGAAGTCGGTGACCAGGTTGTACGTACGGGCGAGGTGCCCGTCGAAGACGTCCGTGATCATGGCCACCGCGAACGCCGCCCACGCCCAGGCGCGCCAGGCGGGGTCGTGCCCGCCGTCCTGGAGGAGCAGCACCACGAAGCCCGGCACGAGGACGAGCCGGATCATCGTGAGGATGTTCGCGATGTTCCACAGGCTGGCCTGGTTGACGGCCGCCGCGCCCAGCTTGCCGCGGGGCGCCGGCCTACCGGTCCCGCCCGTCGCGGATGCCGGGACTCCGGTCATCTGCCTGCCTCCTCGAAAAGACACTCGGCCACCAGGTCGACGCCTTCCGTGCCGACGACCTTCGCCCTGACCATACGGCCCGGGGCCAGGTGGGGAAGCTCACCGTCGGCCGTGGTGAGCACGACCTGCCCGTCGGTCTCGGGAGCCTGGTGGGCGGCGCGGCCGATCCAGCCGTCCTCCTCGTCCAGGGACTCGACGAGTACTTCCAGGGTCTCTCCGATCCGCTCCTCCGCGCGCTGTGCGGTGAGCTCCTCGGCGAGCCGGGAGAGGTGGGCGAGCCGCTCGTCGACGACGTCCTGGTCGAGCTTGTGCTCGTACGTGGCGGCCTCGGTGCCGTCCTCGTCGGAGTAGCCGAAGACGCCGATGGCGTCGAGGCGCGCGTGGGTGATGAAGCGTTCCAGCTCGGCGAAGTCCGCCTCGGTCTCGCCGGGGAAGCCGACGATGAAGTTGGACCGGGCACCGGCCGTGGGGGCCTTGGAGCGGATGGTCTCCAGGAGCTCCAGGAAGCGGTCCGTGTCGCCGAAGCGGCGCATGGCCCGCAGCACGTCGGGGGCGCTGTGCTGGAAGGACAGGTCGAAGTAGGGCACGACCTTCTCGGTCGACGTGAGGACGTCGATCAGGCCGGGGCGCATCTCGGCGGGCTGGAGGTAGCTGACGCGGACGCGCTCGATGCCGTCCACCGAGGCCAGCTCGGGCAGCAGGCTCTCCAGGAGCCGGATGTCGCCGAGGTCCTTGCCGTAGGAGGTGTTGTTCTCGGAGACCAGCATGACCTCCTTCACGCCCTGCTCGGCGAGCCAGCGCGTCTCGTTGAGCACGTCCGAGGGACGGCGCGAGACGAAGGAGCCGCGGAAGGAGGGGATGGCGCAGAAGGAGCAGCGGCGGTCGCAGCCGGAGGCCAGCTTCACGGAGGCGACGGGGCTGGCGTCCAGGCGGCGGCGGAGCGGTGCGCGCGGCCCGGAGGCGGGCGCGAGGCCGTCGGGGAGGTCGCTCGGCACGTTCTCGGGGGCCTCCACGGCACCGTGCCCCGGCAGGGCGACGGCCGCGGCGGCCTCCTGGCGCTCCACGGGCGACAGCGGCAGCAGCTTGCGCCGGTCACGCGGGGTGTGGGCCTCGACACTGCCACCGTTGAGGATGGTCTGGAGGCGGTTGGAGATGTCGGCGTAGTCGTCGAAGCCGAGGACGCCGTCGGCCTCCGGGAGGGCTTCGGCGAGCTCCTTGCCGTACCGCTCGGCCATGCAGCCGACGGCGACGACGGCCTGGGTCTTGCCGTGGTCCTTCAGATCATTGGCTTCGAGCAGGGCGTCGACGGAGTCCTTCTTGGCGGCTTCGACGAATCCGCAGGTGTTGACGACGGCGACGTCCGCTTCCTCGGCGTTCTCGACGAGCTCCCAGCCGTCCGCTGCCAAGCGGCCTGCGAGCTCCTCCGAGTCCACCTCGTTACGGGCGCAGCCAAGAGTGACAAGGGCGACGGTACGGCGTTCGGGCATGGACTCAAGACTACTTCGTCCCGGCCGTTCCCCCGTCGCGCAGGGTTCACCTGCGCGACAGAGGTCACATCACACGCGGTACTGCGGGGGCTCAGCCGGCCTCGGGGTCGCCCTTGGTGTAGCTGAGCCGCTCGACCTGGCCGGATTCGAACTTGTCGTCGAGCTTCTTGCCGTTCACGTAGAGCTCGATCGCGCCGGCGTTGCCGAGGACCAGATCGACGCGCTCGTCGTCCTGGAAGGTCTTGGACTCGCCCTTGAGGAGGAGGCCGTCGAAGAGGAGCTTGCCGTCGTGGGCCTTGGCCGAGATCCAGCTCTTGTCGTCGATCGCGGAGAGCTTGACCGTGACCTTGTCCTGCGGGACCGCGGCGATCGCGCTCTCGGTGGGCTTGGGCGGGGCGGGCTTGACCGGCTTCGGCTTGGCGGCGGAGCTCGCCTTCTCGGGGGCGGGCGCGGGGCCGCCGTCGGCGACGGTGGTGCCCTTCCCGGACTCGTTCCCGTTGAACATCGTGAAGCCGACGAAACCGACGACGGCGACGATGGCCGCGACCATCGCGGCGGTCCAGTTGGGCCTGCGGGGCTCGGGGCGGATACGTTCCGCCTCGAAGAGCGGGGCGGCGGGGGTGGGCGCGGGACGGCCACCGTGCTCGGCGTCGTACTGCTCGATCAGCGGAGCCGGATCGATGCCGACGGCGCGCGCGAGGGTACGGACGTGGCCGCGGGCGTAGACATCGCCGCCGCAGCGCGAGAAGTCGTCCTCCTCGATCGCGTGCACGATCGGAATCCGGACACGGGTGGAGGCACTGACCTCTTCGACGGTGAGACCGGCGGCGATTCGGGCCTGCTGGAGGGCACGACCGATCGGTTCCCGGTCGTCTGCCGGGAAGGTCCGGTCGTCTTCGGGGGAGTTGCCGATGGACACGAGAGCGCCTTTCGAGCGTGTAGCCACCTGCTGGACGTTCAGTCTATGGGTGGTACGAAAGGGTGGGGCAACCGGGCGGGTGCTGTTTGTACGCCATGAGGCTGGGACATCCTTCTGTCCCTCCCTCCAACTTGACGTACGGCCAGGGGAAACGGTTGCCCACCGTTCCCTTACGAGTGAGTCTCGGCCCGGTCTCGAACCGGGTACCCGGCCCCGCCGCGGCTACGCTCCCGACTCCCCCCGGATCACGGCGAGGACCCCGTCCAGCTCGTCCGGCTTCACCAGCACGTCCCGCGCCTTCGAACCCTCGCTCGGTCCGACGATGTTCCGCGACTCCATCAGGTCCATCAGCCGGCCGGCCTTCGCGAAGCCCACGCGCAGCTTCCGCTGGAGCATGGAGGTGGAGCCGAACTGCGTCGAGACGACGAGCTCGGCGGCCTGGCACAGCAGGTCGAGGTCGTCGCCGATGTCCTCGTCGATCTCCTTCTTCTGCTTGGTGCCGACGGTGACGTCGTCCCGGAAGACGGGCGTCATCTGGTCCTTGCAGTGCTGGACGACGGTGGCGACCTCGGCCTCGGTGACGAAGGCGCCCTGCATGCGGATGGGCTTGTTGGCGCCCATCGGCAGGAAGAGGCCGTCGCCCTTGCCGATCAGCTTCTCGGCGCCGGGCTGGTCCAGGATGACCCGGCTGTCGGCGAGGGAGGAGGTGGCGAAGGCGAGCCGGGAGGGCACGTTCGCCTTGATCAGGCCGGTGACGACGTCCACGGACGGCCGCTGGGTGGCGAGCACGAGGTGGATGCCGGCGGCACGCGCAAGCTGGGTGATCCGGACGATGGAGTCCTCGACGTCACGCGGGGCGACCATCATCAGGTCGGCGAGCTCGTCGACGATCACCAGGAGGTACGGGTAGGGGTTGAGCTCGCGCTCGCTGCCCTCGGGCAGCTTGATCTTGCCGTCCCGGATGGCCTGGTTGAAGTCGTCGATGTGCCGGAAGCCGAAGGCGGCCAGGTCGTCGTAGCGCAGGTCCATCTCGCGCACGACCCACTGGAGCGCCTCGGCGGCCTTCTTGGGGTTGGTGATGATCGGGGTGATCAGGTGCGGGATGCCCTCGTAGGCGGTGAGCTCGACCCGCTTGGGGTCGACGAGCACCATCCGGACGTCCTCGGGGGTCGCTCTTATCATCACCGAGGTGATGAGGCAGTTGATGCAGGAGGACTTGCCGGAGCCGGTGGCGCCGGCCACCAGGATGTGCGGCATCTTCGCCAGGTTGGCCATCACGTAGCCGCCCTCGACGTCCTTGCCGAGCGCGACCAGCATCGGATGGTCGTCGTCGCCGTCCGCGAGCCGGAGCACGTCCCCGAGGTTGACCATCTCCCGGTCGCTGTTGGGGATCTCGATGCCGACGGCGGACTTCCCGGGGATCGGCGAGATGATCCGCACGTCGGGGGAGGCCACGGCGTACGCGATGTTCTTGGCCAGCGCCGTGATCTTCTCGACCTTCACGGCGGGGCCGAGCTCGACCTCGTACCGCGTGACCGTCGGGCCGCGCGTGAAGCCGGTGACGTCCGCGTCCACCTTGAACTCGGTGAAGACGTTCGTCAGCGCCGCCGCGACGGCGTCGTTGACGGCGCTGCGGGTCTTGCCCGGCCCGCCGCGCTCCAGGAGGTCGAGCGAGGGCAGGGAGTACGTGATGTCGCCCGCGAGCTGGAGCTGCTCGGCCCGGGGCGGCAGGTCGGTCGGCTCGGGCGCCGGCTTGGTCAGGTCGGGTACGGCCCCGCCGGCGCGGCCTCCCCCACGGGCCGGCGGCACGGGTGCGGCCGGCGCCGCCTCGGCCGGAGCGGCTTCGGCGGCGGAGGCGGCGAGCGCGGCGTTCCGCTCGGCGGTGACGTCCTTGGTCAGGTCGGCGACGATCGGCGAGGGCGGCATGCCGTTCAGCACGGCGCCGTCCAGCGCGGCAGCGGCGGCCGCGGCGACGTCCACCGGGTCGAGACCGGTCGCGAAGTCGTCCCGCCCGGAGCTCCGGCGGGCCGAGCGGCCGCGCCGCTCCAGGAGCTCGGCCTCGGCCCGGTCGACGTCGTACGGCTCCGAGGGCCCGGCCGGGCGCCGCCGGGAGGGCCGTGCGGGCCGCGGCCCGGCGTCCCGCCAGTCCTCGTCGTACCCCTCGCGGCCCGCGGGCTCCTCGGCCTCCTCCGGGTCGTGGGCGGGCTCGACGATGCCCAGCCGGGCGCCGAGCGCGCGCAGCCGCTGCGGGATCGCGTTGACCGGGGTGGCGGTGACCACGAGCAGGCCGAAGACGGTGAGCAGCACCAGCATCGGTACGGCGAGGACCTCGCCCATCATGAAGACGAGGGGCTGGGAGGCGGCCCAGCCGATGAGCCCGCCGGCGTCCTGCATGGCGGCGCTGCCGTCGCCGCGCCCCGGCGAGCCGCAGGCGATGTGCACCTGGCCGAGGACGCCGATGACGAGCGCGGAGAGGCCGATGCTGATCCGGCCGTTGGCCTCGGGCTTCTCCGGGTAGAGGATCAGCCGGATGCCGATCGCCCCGAGGAGCAGCGGTACGAGCAGGTCGAGCCGGCCGAAGGATCCGGTGACCAGCATCTCGACGAGGTCGCCGACCGGGCCGCGCAGATGGGACCAGGTGCCGGCGGCGACGATCAGCGCGAGGCCGAGGAGGAGCAGTGCGAGCCCGTCCTTGCGGTGGGCGGGGTCGAGCCCCTTGGCGCCGCGCCCTATCCCCCGGAACATCGCCCCGATCCCGTGGGCGAGGCCGAGCCAGGCGCCGCGCGCGAGCCGGTAGACGCCCCCGGTCGGGGACGGGGCGGGTCGTGGTGGGGCCTTCTTCGCGGCGGTCTTCCGCGCGGGCGCGCGTTTGGCGGGCGCGGCCTTCTTGGCGGGCGCCTTCTTCGCGGGCGGCTTGGCGGGGGACTTCGCGGGCGCCGCTTTCTTCGCGGCGCCCGTCGTCCGGCCGGCCCGCGGCTTTGCGGTGTTCGCCGTGCCCTGGGAACCCTTGCCGGACGTACGTGAAGCCATGATGCCGAGGTTACCGGTGAGGGGAGCGGTGTGGGGAGCGCCCGTCCGCCTCACCCGTTCGTGTCGTCCGTGCCGGGGCGCGATGCTGACGCCGCATCACGACGACGGCCACCACACCGGACGAGGGATGACGGTGCGTCAGCTCTGGGCGGGCAGTGTCGGCGTGGCGCCCGTACCGGGCTCCAGCGCGTCGAGCGCCCGGCGCAGCCCGGTGAGCTTGCGCTCCAGGTGCGCGGCGGTGGCGACGGCGGCCGCGTCGGCGGAGTCGTCGTCGAGCTGCTTCGACAGGGCCTCGGCCTGCTCCTCGACGGCGGCGAGCCGCGCGGAGAGCTCGGCGAGCAGTCCGGCGGACTCCTTGCCGTGACCGCCTTCGCCGCCGCCCTCCAACTGCAGCCGCAGCAGGGCGGCCTGCTCGCGCAGCTTGCAGTTCTTCATGTAGAGCTCGACGAAGACGGAGACCTTGGCCCGCAGCACCCACGGGTCGAAGGGCTTGGAGATGTAGTCGACCGCCCCGGCCGCGTACCCCCGGAAGGTGTGGTGGGGGCCGTGGTTGATGGCGGTGAGGAAGATGATCGGGATGTCCCGGGTCCGCTCGCGCCGCTTGATGTGGGCGGCGGTCTCGAAACCGTCCATTCCCGGCATCTGGACGTCGAGCAGGATGACCGCGAAGTCGTCCGTCAACAGCGCCTTGAGCGCTTCCTCCCCGGACGATGCCCGCACCAGCGTCTGATCGAGCGCGGAGAGAATGGCCTCCAGCGCCAGCAGATTCTCCGGCCTGTCATCGACCAGGAGGATCTTGGCCTTCTGCACCATGCCCCGTCCTCCTCGTCCCGGCAACGGCTCTCCCCGGACCCCCGAACCGGGGGAAGCACCGGGCGCCGCCCCAGAAGACGACTCCCTAGCGCCGTCCGTCCTTGTGCCGGTCATCGTAGCCGCACCCCGCCCGTCGCCACACCCTGTCACCGCGATGTCACTGTGCACGTAGCAGAAACGCGGTGGGAGACCAGAAGGTTCCCCGTATACCGCCCTCTCACACGCCTCTGGCGACAGTCCGTCAGTGGGCGCCGGCGGAGCCCCGGGGTCCGTGCCGCGCACGGCACGGACCCCAGGACCGGAGTCACTGCCCCCGCATCCACTGCTCCATGACGGACAGCAGGTGATCGGGATCGACCGGCTTCGTCACATAGTCCGAAGCACCGGACTCGATCGCCTTCTCCCGGTCGCCCTTCATCGCCTTCGCGGTCAGCGCGATGATCGGCAGCCCGGCGAACTGCGGCATGCGCCGGATCGCCGTCGTCGTCGCGTACCCGTCCATCTCCGGCATCATGATGTCCATCAGCACCACGGTCACGTCGTCGTGCTGCTCCAGGACCTCGATGCCCTCCCTGCCGTTCTCGGCGTAGAGCACCGCGAGACCGTGCTGCTCCAGGACGCTGGTGAGCGCGAAGACGTTGCGGATGTCGTCGTCGACGATGAGCACCTTCTCGCCGGAGAAGCCGAAGGTACGGCGCGGCTCGGGCTCCTGCTCCTCCCGCTCCGCCGCCATCGGCTGGCCGGACTGCCCGGGGACCGCGCCCCGCACCCCGGTCGCCTCCGCCGCGGCCTTCCTGCGGTGCCGGAACAGCGCCCCGGCCCCGGACCGGGCCTCCGTCCGCACGGTCGGCGGCGGGAAGTGCGGGAACGGGTTGGCGACCCCGGCCATGCCCTCCTCGGCCCCCTGCTGCGGATCGTCCGCGTCCTGCACGCCCTGCCCGTAACCGCCCGCCAGCTGCTCCATCGGGCTCAGCGGCAGGTACAGCGTGAACGTCGAACCGCGGCCGGGCTCGCTCGCCGCGAAGATCTCGCCGCCGAGCAGCCGCGCGATCTCCCGGCTGATGGAGAGCCCCAGACCCGTACCGCCGTACTTCCGGCTGGTCGTGCCGTCGGCCTGCTTGAACGCCTCGAAGATGACCCGCATCTTGCTCGCCGCGATCCCGATCCCGGTGTCGGTCACCGAGAACGCGATCAGGTCGGCCTCCGGATCGCGCAGCGAACCGGCCTCCAGGAGCTGCTCCCGGATCGACTGCGGGACGTCCGCGCTGGCGGGCCGGATCACCAGCTCCACCGCGCCCGTGTCGGTGAACTTCACCGCGTTGGACAGCAGGTTGCGCAGGACCTGGAGCAGCCGCTGCTCGTCGGTGTGGAGCGTGGCCGGCAGCTCGGGCGAGACGCGCACCGAGAAGTCGAGCCCCTTCTCCGCCGTCAGCGGCCGGAAGGTCGCCTCCACGTAGTCGACGAGCTGGACGAGCGCGATACGGGTCGGCGAGACGTCCATCTTGCCCGCCTCGACCTTCGACAGGTCGAGGATGTCGTTGATCAGCTGGAGCAGGTCCGAACCGGCGCCGTGGATGGTCTCCGCGAACTCGACCTGCTTCGGCGTCAGATTGGTCTCGGCGTTGTCCGCGAGCAACTTGGCCAGGATCAGCAGCGAGTTGAGCGGCGTGCGCAGCTCGTGCGACATGTTGGCGAGGAACTCCGACTTGTACCGCATGGAGACGGCGAGCTGCTCCGCCCGCTCCTCCAGGACCTGCCGGGCCTCCTCGATCTCGGTGTTCTTCACCTCGATGTCGCGGTTCTGCCGGGCGAGGAGTTCGGCCTTCTCCTCCAGTTCCAGGTTGGAGCCCTGGAGTTCCTTCTGCCGGTGCTCCAGCTCGGCCGACCGCTCCTTGAGCTGCTCGGTGAGCTTCTGCGACTGCTGGAGCAGCACCTCGGTCTTGGTGTTGACGCTGATGGTGTTGACCGTGGTCGCGATCAGCTCGGCGATCTGGTTGAGGAAGTCCCGCTGGATCTGCGTGAACGGCTGGAACGAGGCCAGCTCGATCACCCCGAGGACCTTGCCCTCGAACAGCACCGGCAGCACGATCACATGCGCGGGCGAGGCCTCCCCGAGCCCCGAGGAGATCTTCAGATAGCCCGGCGGCACATTGACCTGGATGGTCCGCTTCTCCTCGGCGGCCGTCCCGATGAGGGTCTCGCCGGGGCGGAACGAGGTCGGCATGGACCCGGTGGAGTATCCGTAACTCCCGCGCATCCGCAGCTCGTACGAGCCCTCGCCCTCGCCCAGGAGTTCGGCGTCGCCGTGCGCGGAGCCCGTCGGCATGGCCACGAAGAACGCGCCGTGCTGGGCCGAGACCACCGGCGTCAGCTCGCTCATGATGAGCGAGGCCACGTCGTCCAGGTCCCGGCGCCCCTGCATGAGGCCGGAGATGCGGGCCAGGTTGCTCTTGAGCCAGTCCTGCTCGTCGTTGGCGAGGGTGGTGTCGCGCAGGTTGGCGATCATCGTGTTGATGTTGTCCTGGAGCGCCTGGATCTCACCGGCCGCGTCCACGCCGTCGATCTTCACGTTGAGGTCGCCGCGGGTCACCGCGGTGGCGACGGCCGCGATGGCCCGCACCTGACGGGTCAGGTTCTCGGCCATCTCGTTCACGGACTCGGTCAGGTCCCACCAGGTGCCCTCGACGTCCCGGACCCGGGCCTGGCCGCCGAGCTGCCCGTCGGTGCCCACCTCGCGGGCCACCCGGGTGACCTCCTCGGCGAAGTTCGACAGCTGGTCGACCATCGTGTTGATGGTGTTCTTCAGCTCCTGGATCTCACCGCGCGCGTCGATGTCGATCTTCTTGGTGAGGTCGCCCTTGGCGATGGCGGTGGTGACGGCGGCGATCTGGCGCACCTGGCCGGTGAGGTTGTCGGCCATCGAGTTCACCGACTCGGTGAGGTCCTTCCACGTGCCGGAGACGCCCGGCACCCGGGCCTGACCGCCCAGGATGCCCTCCGTACCCACCTCACGGGCCACGCGCGTGACCTCGTCCGCGAAGGACGACAGGGTCGTCACCATCGTGTTGACGGTCTCGGCGAGCTCGGCGACCTCGCCGCGCGCCTCGACCGTCACCTTCTTCGTCAGGTCGCCGTTGGCGACGGCCGCCGAGACCCGGGAGATGTTCCGCACCTGATTGGTCAGGTTGTTGGCCATCAGGTTGACGTTGTCGCTGAGGTCCTTCCACGTGCCGGTGACACCGCGCACGCGTGCCTGGCCGCCGAGGATGCCCTCCGTACCCACCTCACGGGCCACGCGCGTGACCTCGTCGGCGAAGTTCGACAGCTGGTCGACCATCGTGTTGACGGTCGTCACCAGCTCCAGGATCTCGCCCCGGGCGTCGACCGTGATCTTCTTCGACAGATCGCCCATGGCGACCGCCGTCGTGACCTCGGCGATGTTCCGCACCTGGATGGTGAGGTTGTTCGCCATGCCGTTCACCGACTGGGTGAGGTCCTTCCAGGTGCCGGAGACCCCCTGCACCTCGGCCTGACCGCCCAGGATGCCCTCGGTGCCCACCTCGCGGGCCACCCGGGTCACCTGCTCCGCGAAGTTCGAGAGCTGGTCCACCATCGTGTTGAGGGTGTTCTTCAGCTCCAGGATCTCGCCGCGCGCGTCCACGTCGATCTTCTGCGACAGATCACCGCGGGCCACCGCGGTGGCGACCTGCGCGATGTTGCGGACCTGGGTGGTGAGGTTGCCGGCCATGCCGTTCACCGAGTCCGTCAGATCCCGCCACACACCGGCCACGCCCGGCACCTGAGCCTGACCGCCCAGCCGCCCGTCCGTACCCACCTCACGGGCCACCCGGGTCACCTGGTCCGCGAACGCCGACAGCTGGTCCACCATCGTGTTGATGGTGTTCTTCAGCTCCAGGATCTCGCCGCGCGCGTCCACGTCGATCTTCTGCGACAGATCGCCACGGGCCACCGCGGTCGTCACCTGCGCGATCTGCCGCACCTGCGAGGTCAGGTTGCCGGCCATGAAGTTCACGGAGTCCGTGAGCTCCCGCCAGCGCCCGGACACCCCGTCGACCCGCGCCTGACCGCCCAGCCGGCCCTCCGTGCCCACGTCCCGGGCCATCCGGGTCACCTGGTCCGCGAAGGACGACAGCTGCGACACCATCGTGTTGACGGTGTTCTTCAGCTCCAGCATCTCGCCGGCCACGTCCACCGTGACCTTCTGCGACAGATCACCGTTGGCCACCGCCGTCGTCACCTGCGCGATGTCCCGCACCTGACCGGTCAGGTTGCGGAAGGCCGTGTTCACCGAGTCGGTGAGGTCCTTCCACGTCCCCGCCGCGCCCGGCACCTCGGCCTGGCCGCCGAGCAGACCCTCGACGCCGACCTCCCGCGCCACCCGGGTCACCTCGGAACCGAAGGCCGACAGCTGGTCCACCATCGTGTTGACGGTGTTCTTCAGCTCCAGCATCTCCCCGGCCACGTCCACCGTGACCTTCTGCGACAGATCACCGTTGGCCACCGCCGTCGTCACCTGCGCGATGTCCCGCACCTGCGTGGTGATGTTCCGGAAGACCGTGTTGACGGAGTCCGTGAGGTCCTTCCACGTCCCCGCCGCACCCGGCACCTGCGCCTGACCGCCGAGCAGACCCTGCGCGCCGACCTCACCCGACACCCGGGTCACCTCGTCGGCGAACGTCCGCAGGGTCTCCGTCATCTGGTTGATGGTGTCCGCGAGTTGAGCGATCTCACCGCGCGCGGAGACCCGCACCTTCTGCGACAGGTCACCGTTCGCGACCGCCGTCGTCACCTCGGCGATGCCCCTCACCTGATTGGTGAGATTGCCCGCCATCGTGTTGACGGAATCGGTGAGGTCCTTCCACACACCGGCGACCCCGGCCACCTCGGCCTGACCGCCGAGCTCACCCTCGGTACCCACCTCGCGCGCGACCCGGGTCACCTCGGACGAGAACGACGACAGCTGGTCCACCATCCGGTTGACGGTGTTCTTCAGCTCCAGCATCTCGCCGGCCACGTTCGCCGTGACCTTCTGCGACAGATCACCGTTGGCGACCGCCGTCGTCACGAGCGCGATGTCCCGCACCTGGGCCGTCAGCCGGTTCGCCATGGTGTTGACGGAGTCCGTGAGGTCCTTCCACGAACCGGACACCCCGCGCACCTGCGCCTGCCCGCCCAGCTTGCCGTCCGTACCCACCTCGACGGCGACCCGCGTCACCTCGGAGGCGAACACCGACAGCTGGTCGACCAGGTTGTTGGCGGTACGGGCGACCTTCAGGAACTCCCCGCGCAGCGGCCGCACGGCCCCGTCCGCACCCTCCGAACGCAGGTCCATCCGCTGGTCCAGATCACCCTCGGCCACCGCCGAGAGCACCCGCCCCACCTCGGACACCGGCCGCGCCAGATCGTCGACGAGCGCGTTCGCGGCCTCGATGGCCGCCGCCCACGCCCCCTCACTGGCGCCCGCCTCCAGGCGCTCGGACAGCTTGCCCTCACGCCCGACCACCCGCCGGACCCGCGACAGCTCCCCCGTCACATGCATCTGCCGGTCGGCGACCTCGTTGAACACGGCGGAGATCTCCGCCATGACCCCGTCGCCGGACACCGTCAGACGCCGACGGAGGTTCCCGTCGCGCATCGACACCAGCGCGGCCAGCAACCGCTCCAGTGCCGCCGCGTCCACCTGGACCGTCCCCCCACGGGAACGCCCGCCCCTCGCGCGCGTGCCACTGCCTCCGCCGCGCCGCGCCGCCGTGCCAGACTCCACCGTGTCCCTCCCGAAAGGGGTCGACCGTACCGTTCCGGCTCTCGCCGTCAGCCTGCCCAGTGTTTCACCGTGTCCGAACCTGGCGATAACAGTTCGGCAGCTTCGGCACAGCGTCCCTACCCCGAGGGACGGAATCAGCGGTGACCGGCATCCGCTCGGACAGCGAAGGTAAGTAACCTGGCATCCGGCTGTCCAACCGCCCCGGTCCGCCCGGCGGGGGCGGTGTGGTGCGCGCACGACCACCGGGCAGTGGGAGGGACAGACCGAGCATGGCAGAGCCGGGCGTCGAGACGCGTACGAGGAGTGCTGTGATCACCGCGCGGGCGACTGCCAGCTTCGAGCCCGTCGGGCGGTCCGTCGCGGCCGCCCGCGCCTTCGTCAGGGACACCCTCCAGGGCTGGGGACACCCCGAACTCGTCGACGACGCCGTCGTCCTCACCAGCGAGCTCGTCACCAACGCCGTCATCCACGCCGGCACCTCCGCCGACGTCCTCTGCCTCCGCTCCGACGACAGCGTCCGCGTCGAGGTCTCCGACCGCTACCCGGAGCGCGAGATCCCCGTCCAGAGCGGCCGCACCCTCGGCAGCCCGGACCGCGAGAACGGCCGCGGCCTGCTGCTCTGCGCCGCGCTCGCCCACCGCTGGGGCGTCGACTACTCCCCCACCCGCAAACACGTCTGGTTCCACCTCGACCTCCCCCAGCGCCCCGTCGGCACCCGCTCCGCCGGCCCCGTCCTCCCCGACGCCCTCCTCCCGGTCGCCGAGACCCGCGTCCGCGTCGCCGTCGCCCAGATCGACCGCGGCGGCACGATCACCTCGTGGAACGAGGACGCCGAGGAACTCTTCGGATACGACTCCGACAAGGTCATCGGCAAACCCCTCGGCGACCTCGCCGCCTGGCCCCACACCCCCGGCATCGGCACCGGCCTCGCCGAGGCCCTCCGCCTCTCCCGCTGGGAGGGCAGCTACGGCATCCGCTGCGCCGACGGCCGGGTCATCCCCGTCTACGCCTCGCACCTCCGGGTCCGCGACGCCCAGGGCGAACCCTCCACCGTCTGCCTCCTCGTACGGGAACACGAGCGCGCCGTCCTCCAGACCCCGCAGCGCCCCGTCGCCGAGCCGGGCGCCGAGAGCCGCGCCGCCGACCCCTTCGAGGTCTTCATCGGCACCCCCGCCCCCGACGACCTCGACGGCCTCCTGCAGCGCACGGTCGAGCGCGCCCGCGACATGCTCGACGGCGACGCCGCCTTCCTCCTCCTCGCCACCGACGACGAGACGGAACTGGAGGTACGGGCCACCACCGGCCTCCCGGCCGCCCGCCAGCGCTTCGCCCGCGTCCCCGTGGAGACCGGCGCCAGCCGCTACGGCTCCGCCCGCATGCCCGCCGTCCACGAGGACCTGGCCGCCGTCCCCGGCGCCGTCCCCCTCCTCGAAGGCACCGGCATGCGCTCGGTCGTCACCGTCCCCCTCAAGGTCGAGGGCCGCCTCACCGGCTCCCTCGGCGTCGCCGCCGAGTCCGCGAACCGCTACTCCAACGAGGAGGCCCTGCGCCTCCAGTTCGCCGCCGACCGCATCGCCCTGGCCGTCGAATCCGCCCGCCTCGGCGAACTGGAACGGCTCCGCCGCGGCTCCCTCAGCTTCCTCGTCGAGGCCTCCGACCTCCTTGCCGGCACCCTCGACCGCGACCAGACCCTGGCCCTCATGGCCCAGATGACGGTCCCCACCCTCGCCACCTGGTGCGCGGTCTACACGATCGCCGACCAGGCCTCCGACCCGTACCTCTCGTACGTGCTCCACGAGGACGAGGACCGCATCGACGGCCTCAAGGACCTGCTCTCCTCCATCGCCCCGCCCGACCCGGTGCCGACCCCCGGCGCCCGCGTGTGGTCCGCGCCGGGCGACGCCGCCCACCGGGCCGCGCTCACCGCCTCGGTCCACGCCCTCGACCACCCCGCGAGCCCGCTCTCCTCCGGCATCGACACCACCCTGGCCACCGCGAGCGCGGTCGCCGGCGAGACCGTCGTCCTGCCGCTGGTCGCCCGGAACCGCGTCATCGGCATGCTGACCCTGGGCAGGCCCTCGGAGGACCACTTCCGCCAGGAGATCCTGGAGCTCGCCGAGGACCTCTCGCGCCGGGCCGCCCTGGCCCTGGACAACGCCCGTCTGTACTCGGAGCGCGTGGCGATCAGCCAGTCCCTCCAGCGCAGCCTCCTCCCGCCCGGCCTCCCCACGATCCCGGGCGTCGAGGTCGACGTCATCTACCGGGCGGCCGGCGAGGGCAACGAGGTGGGAGGCGACTTCTACGACCTCTTCCCCATCCGGGACGGCGCCTACGGATTCGCCATCGGCGACGTCTGCGGTACGGGCCCGGAGGCGGCCGCCGTCACCGGCCTGGCCCGCCACGCCCTGCGCCTCCTGGCCCGCGAGGGCTTCGGCGGCCCGGCCGTCCTGGAGCGGCTGAACGCGGCGATCCTCGACGAGGGCGCCCGCAGCCGCTTCCTGACCCTGCTGTACGGCGAGATGCGCCCGCAGCCGGACGGCTCGGCGATCCTCAAGGTCGTCTGCGCCGGCCACCCCCTCCCGCTGCGCCTCCGCCCGGACGGCACGGTGGAGCCCGCGGCCGAACCGCAGCCGCTCCTGGGTGTCATGGAGGACCTGGAGCTGTACGAGCAGACCATCACGCTCGACCCGGGCGACGTCCTCCTCTGCGTCACGGACGGCGTGACGGAACGCCGCGAGGGCAGCCGCATGCTCGGCGACGACGGCCTGGCCGAGGTCCTCAGGACCTGTACGGGCCTGACGGCCGGCGCGGTCGCCTCCCGTGTCCTCCGCGCGGTCGAGCGCTTCGCCCAGGCCCCCGCCTCCGACGACATGGCCATCCTGGCGATGCGCCTCCGCGAGCCGGACCACAACTGACGAAACCAGTGCCGGTGCCTCCCTGCGAGGGAGGCCCCGGCACTGCTGCATACATCCCTGGAAACACAAAAAGGCCCCCGCCAAGAGGCGGGGGCCTTTTCGTTTTCGGAGCCCTTTAACGGAATCGAACCGTTGACCTTCTCCTTACCATGGAGACGCTCTACCGACTGAGCTAAAAGGGCAGGTGTTCGGCGGCGTCCTACTCTCCCACAGGGTCCCCCCTGCAGTACCATCGGCGCTGAAAGGCTTAGCTTCCGGGTTCGGAATGTAACCGGGCGTT
>NZ_JBSHDU010000120.1:0-18919 GCF_053616475.1 Streptomyces sp. NPDC055815
CTGGAGACCTTCGCTCAGCCGAAGACGGCCAGGCTCTTCGCCTTGCCCCGCTGGTCCTCGACCAGCGCGAGCAGCTTCCCCTCCGGCCCGAAGACCGCGACGGGACCCTTCGGGTACGCGGGCATCTCCAGGCGGACGCCGTTGAGCAGCAGCCTGGCCCGCTTCTCGTCGACGTCCCAGCGCGGGAACGCCGCCGCGGCCGCCTCGGCGACCGGCATGACCGTGAGGTCCTCCTGGAGCTGGTCCAGGGTCCTGGCCGAGTCCAGCTTGTACGGGCCGACCCGGGTGCGGCGCAGCGCGGTCAGGTGACCGCCCACGCCGAGCCCGGCGCCGAGGTCCCGGGCGAGCGCCCGGATGTACGTGCCGGAGGAGCAGACGACCGAGACGACCAGGTCGACGACGGCGGTGCCGTCCTCGGCGGTGGCCTCGCGGACGTCGTACACCCGGAAGGAGGAGACGGTGACCGGGCGGGCCGGGATCTCGAACTCCTCGCCGCCGCGCACGCGCGCGTACGACCGCTTGCCGTCGATCTTGATCGCGGAGACCTTCGACGGCACCTGCATGATGGCGCCGGTCAGCTCGGCGACGCCCGCGTCGATCTGCTCGCGGGTGACCTTCGAAGCGTCGACCGACGCCGTGATCTCGCCCTCGGCGTCGTCGGTGATCGTCGTCTGGCCCAGGCGGATGGTGCCCAGGTACTCCTTCTCGGTCAGCGCGAGGTGACCGAGGAGCTTGGTGGCCCGCTCCACGCCGAGGACGAGGACGCCCGTGGCCATGGGGTCGAGCGTGCCGGCGTGGCCGACGCGGCGGGTCCTGGCGATCCCGCGCATCTTGGCCACGACGTCGTGCGAAGTGAAGCCCGACGGCTTGTCGACGATGACAAGGCCGTCGGGCGTCTTGGTCGTGTTGCTCATTCGGCGGCTTCGTCCTCGCCCGGCTTCTTGTAGGGGTCGGCGTCACCCGCGAAGGTGGCGCCCGAGGAGGCCTGGCGCACCTGGGCGTCCGAGGCGCGCGCCTTGTCGAGGAGGTCCTCGATGGTGCGGGCGTTCTCCGGGAGGGCGTCGGCCACGAAGGTCAGGGTCGGGGTGAACTTGGTCCCCGCCGCCCGGCCCACGGCCGAGCGGAGGATGCCCTTGGCGCTCTCCAGGCCGGCCGCGGCGCTCGCACGGTCCTCGTCGTCGCCGTAGACCGTGTAGAAGACCGTGGCCTCCCGCAGGTCACCGGTGACCCTGGTGTCCGTGATGGTCACGTGCGTACCCAGGCGGGGGTCCTTGATGCCGCGCTGCAGCTTCTCGGCGACCACCTCCCGGATGAGGTCTGCCAGCTTCTTCGCCCGCGCGTTGTCGGCCACTGGTCCTTCTCCTTCTTTGCCTTGCTCAGATCAGTCTTCATCAGTGTGGAGCCTGCGGCGCACCGAAAGCAGCTCCACCTCCGGACGTGCGGCGACGAGCCGCTCACAGCGGTCGAGCACGCCCGAGAGGAACCCCGGGTCCCCGGACACCAGCGCGACACCGAGACGGGCCCTGCGATGGAGGTCCTGTTCACCCACCTCTGCCGCGCTCACGGAGAACTTGCGCTGGAGCTCGGCGACGATGGGCCGGACGACGGAGCGTTTCTCCTTCAACGAGTGGACGTCGCCGAGGAGCAGGTCGAAGGACAGAGTCCCCACGTACATGTAGTGCCGGATGTCCCGCCGGTTCGGGTTCGGTGGCCTGCCACGCCGTCGCTTGGCAGGGACACCAGAACCGTACACGCAACGGCCGGGGCCGATCGACGGAAATATCTTCCGCCGACCGGCCCCGGACGCAGCCCTACGCGTTACGCGCGCGGCTTCTCGCGCATCTCGTACGTCGCGATGACGTCGTCGATCTTGATGTCGTTGAAGTTTCCGAGGTTGATACCACCCTCGAAGCCTTCGCGGATCTCGGTGACGTCGTCCTTGAAGCGGCGCAGACCGTGGATCGTGAGGTCCTCGGCGATGACCTTGCCGTCGCGGACGAGGCGCGCCTTGGTGTTGCGCTTGACCTCGCCGGAGCGGATGAGGACACCGGCGATGTTGCCCAGCTTGGACGAGCGGAAGACCTCGCGGATCTCCGCCGTACCGAGCTCGACCTCTTCGTACTCCGGCTTGAGGAGACCCTTCAGGGCCGCCTCGATCTCCTCGATGGCCTGGTAGATCACCGAGTAGTACCGGACGTCGACGCCCTCGCGCTCCGCCATCTGCGCGGCACGGCCGGCCGCACGGACGTTGTAGCCGATGACGATGGCGTCGGAGCCCATCGCCAGGTCGATGTCGGACTCGGTGACCGCACCCACACCGCGGTGCAGGACGCGGATGTCGACCTCTTCGCCGACGTCGAGCTGGAGCAGCGAGGCTTCGAGGGCCTCGACAGCACCGGACGCGTCGCCCTTGATGATGAGGTTGAGTTCCTGGACCAGACCGGCCTTGAGCACCTTGTCGAGGTCCTCGAGGGACACCCGGCGGACGCGCTTGGCGAAGGCGGCGTTGCGCTCACGCGCAGCGCGCTTCTCGGCGATCTGACGGGCCGTACGGTCCTCGTCGACGACCAGGAGGTTGTCGCCGGCACCCGGCACGTTGGTGAGACCGAGCACCAGGACGGGAGTCGACGGGGTCGCCTCCTCGACGTTGTTGCCCTTGTCGTCGAGCATCGCCCGGACGCGGCCGTACGCGTCGCCGACCACCACGGTGTCGCCGATGCGCAGCGTTCCGCGCTGGACCAGGACGGTCGAGACGGCACCGCGACCGCGGTCGAGGTGGGACTCGATCGCAATACCCTGCGCGTCCTGGTTCGGGTTGGCCCGAAGGTCGAGCGAGGCGTCGGCGGTGAGGACGACGGCCTCCAGCAGGGAGTCGATGTGCAGACCCTGCTTGGCGGAGATGTCGACGAACATCGTGTCGCCGCCGTACTCCTCGGCCACCAGACCGAACTCGGTCAGCTGACCGCGGACCTTGACCGGGTCGGCACCCTCGACGTCGATCTTGTTGACCGCGACGACGATCGGGACGCCGGCGGCCTTGGCGTGGTTGAGCGCCTCGATCGTCTGCGGCATGACGCCGTCGTTGGCCGCGACCACGAGGATCGCGATGTCGGTCGACTTCGCACCACGGGCACGCATGGCGGTGAACGCCTCGTGACCCGGGGTGTCGATGAAGGTGATGCGACGCTCTTCGTCGTTGACCTGGGTGGAGACCTGGTAGGCACCGATGTGCTGGGTGATGCCACCGGCCTCGCCCGCGACGACGTTCGTCTTGCGGATCGCGTCGAGCAGTCGGGTCTTACCGTGGTCGACGTGACCCATGACGGTGACGACCGGCGGACGGGAGACCAGAGCCTCTTCGCCGCCCTCGTCCTCGCCGAACTCGATGTCGAAGGACTCGAGGAGCTCGCGGTCCTCCTCCTCCGGGCTGACGATCTGGACGACGTAGTTCATCTCTTCGCCGAGCATCGTCAGCGTGTCGTCGGAGACCGACTGCGTGGCCGTGACCATCTCGCCGAGGTTCATCATCACCGCGACGAGCGACGCCGGGTTGGCGCCGATCTTCTCGGCGAAGTCGGTGAGGGAGGCACCGCGCGACAGGCGAATGGTGTCGCCGTTGCCGCGAGGCAGCATCACGCCGCCCACGGACGGGGCCTGCATGGCCTCGTACTCCTGGCGCCTCTGACGCTTCGACTTGCGACCACGACGCGCGGGACCGCCGGGACGACCGAAGGCGCCCTGCGTGCCACCACGGCCACCCGGACCACCGGGACGGCCACCGAAGCCGCCGGGACGACCGCCGAAGCCGCCGCCACCGCCGCCGGGACCACCCGGACGACCGCCGCCGCCACCGGGACCACCGGGACGACCGGCGAAGCCGCCGCCGCCACCGCCGGGACCGGCCGGACGACCGGCGAAGCCGGGACGACCGCCGCCGCCACCGGGACCGCCCGGACGACCGCCGGGGCCACCGGGACCACGACCGCCGGGGCCGGGACGCGGGCCGGCAGCGGGACGCTGCGGCATCATGCCCGGGTTCGGACGGTTACCGCCGGGCGCGCCGCCCGGACGGGGAGCCTGCGGACGAGGCATGCCACCGGGGGTGGGACGGGCACCGCCCTGACCCTGCGGACGCGGGGCGCCACCGGGGCCACCCTGCGGACGCGGGGCGCCCGGAACGGCACCGGGGCCGCCGGGACGGGGAGCGCCGCCACCCGGACGGGGCGCCTGCGGGCGCGCCATTCCGGTGGAGCCACCCGAGGTGAAGGGGTTGTTGCCCGGACGGGGACCGGCCGGACGGGCACCGCCCGGACGGGGGGCCTGCTGGCCGCCGGGGCGCGGCGCGCCCTGGCCCTGCGGGCGGGGGGCACCCTGACCCGGGCGGGCGGGACGCTCGCCGGTGGGACGGGGGCCCGGGGTGGCGCCACCGGGACGCGGACCGGCGGCGGGAGCCGACGGGGGCGCGGTGAACTCCGGGGCGGCCGGAGCCGGGGTGACCGGCTTGGGCGCGGGCTTCGGGCCCGGGCGGGGACCCGAGGCGGCCGGAGCCGGAGAGGGGGTGCTGCTCGCGGGCGCGGCCGGAGTGACCGGCGCCGGCGCCGCGGGCGCGGCGGGGGCCGGCTTGGGGGCCGGGGCGCCGGGCTTCGGGGCAGCGGGACGAGCCGCGGCGGCCGGAGACGGCGCCGCGGGGGAAGGCGCCGCCTTGCGGGGCGCGCCGGGCTTGGCAGCGGTCTTGCCGGCGTTGCCACCGGGACCCTGCAAAGCGTCAGTCAACTTGCGCACGACCGGCGCCTCGATCGTCGAGGACGCAGATCGGACGAATTCACCGAGTTCTTGGAGCTTGGCCATGACGACCTTGCTCTCCACACCGAACTCCTTGGCGAGTTCGTATACCCGGACCTTAGCCACTTCGCTCCTTTATAGGTCCGGTTACCGCCGGACCGTCGCTACTTCATGGGCGTACTCATCGCGTACTCATCGAGTGCTCATCGCAATCTCGACCTACTTCCAACTCGCGAGGTACCTGACCGCACGGTGTTCCGTGCCGTACTTCTTTTTCACTGCGGTGCCGCCTGCTCGACGTGGTGGCGGAGTGCCTCCGTGTCGAGCGGTCCCTGGACCTTGAAGGCCCTCGGAAAGGCCCGGCGGCGGACCGCCAGGTCGAGACAGACCACGGCGGGGTGCAGGTACGCACCCCGGCCGGGCAGCGTACCGCGATGATCAGGGACGCACTCGTCCTTATTCACCACGATCCGCAGCAGATCGCTCTTGGCCGCTCGCTCCCGGCATCCCACACAGGTTCGCTCAGGGCACGCGCAGGCATGCGTCCGGCCAGACACGATTAAGTCTACCTCCCCGTACCGACCTCACCCGTTTGGGGCAAAAATCGAACAGCTGTTGGCCAAAAACGGTCTCAGTCCTGCGGAGCGGCCGGCTCCGTGTCCGGACGGATGTCGATCCGCCAGCCGGTGAGCCGCGCGGCGAGGCGGGCGTTCTGGCCCTCCTTGCCGATCGCGAGCGACAGCTGGTAGTCCGGCACCGTCACCCGCGCGGAGCGGGCCGCGAGGTCCACGACCTCGACCTTGGAGACCCGCGCCGGCGAGAGCGCGTTCGCCACCATCTCGGCCGGGTCGTCCGACCAGTCGACGATGTCGATCTTCTCGCCGAGCAGCTCCGCCATCACGTTGCGGACGCGGCTGCCCATCGGGCCGATGCAGGCGCCCTTGGGGTTCAGGCCCGAACGGGTGGAACGCACGGCGATCTTGGTGCGGTGACCGGCCTCACGGGCGATCGCGGCGATCTCGACGGAACCGTCGGCGATCTCCGGCACCTCCAGGGCGAAGAGCTTCTTCACCAGGTTCGGGTGGGTGCGCGAGAGGGTGACGGACGGACCGCGGACACCCTTCGCCACCCGGACGACGTACGTGCGCAGCCGCAGGCCGTGCGTGTAGTCCTCGCCCGGCACCTGCTCCTGCACCGGAAGGATGGCCTCCAGCTTGTCGTCCAGCTTGACGAGGACGTTCTTCGGGTCCTTGCCCTGCTGCACCACACCGGCGACGACATCGCCCTCACGGCGCGCGTACTCGCCGAAGGTCACGTCGTTCTCGGCGTCCCGCAGCCGCTGCTGGATGACCTGGCGGGCGGTGCTCGCCGCGATCCGGCCGAAGTCCGACGGGGTGTCGTCGAAGTCCTTGGGCTCCTGGCCCTCCTCCAGGTCGGAGGGGTCCTCCTTCGCCCACACCGTCACGTGACCGGTGGCCCGGTTCAGCTCCACGCGCGCGTGGCGACGGGCGTCGGGGGTGCGGTGGTACGCGATGAGGAGGGCCGACTCGATCGCCTCGACCAGCATCTCGAAGGAGATTTCCTTCTCCTGTGCCAAGCCCTTCAGGAGCTTCACGTCGATGTCCACGGCTACGCCTCCTCTTCCTTCTTGTCCTTGCGGTTGAACTCGATCTCGACACGCGCCTTGGCGATCTCGGCGAACTCGACCCGGCGGGCGGTGGGCTTGCGCCCCTTCACGCCCGGTACCTCCATGTCGAGGCCGTCCTCGTCCACGGCCAGGATGCGCGCGACCAGGTCGCCGCCCTCGACCAGCTGGAGCTTGGCCAGGCGGCCGGTGGCGCGCACGTAGTGGCGGTGCTCGGTGAGGGGGCGGTCCGCGCCCGGGGAGCTGACTTCGAGGACGTACTCGCCCTCGCCCATCGCGTCGGTCTCGTCGAGCTTCTCGGAGATCGCGCGGCTCAGCTCGGCACAGGCGTCCAGCTCCACGCCCTCGTCCGAGTCGACGACGATCCGCAGCAGTCCGCGGCGGCCGGCCCGGGACACCTCGATCTCTTCCAGATCCAGGTCCTTCGCGGCGACGAGCGGCTCCACGAGTCCGCGCAGCCTGTCGCTCTGGGTGGTGCTCATCCGGGTGACTCCTCGGCCGCGTGTGCTGTTGTGGGTTCGTCGCGTGTCGTCGCGTGTCAGCACAAAGGGTATCCGGTCCGGGAGGGTGTTGCCGTCCATGCCCCCGGGGCCCGCGGGTACGCTCGCCTGCGGTGATCTCGACGATCTTCGACGACGGACGGCAGACGGGGAGAGCAGGCGTGACGACGACGGGCAGACGCGCACTCCTCGTGGCGGGCGCGGCGGCGGGAGCGACGGCCCTCGCGGCCTGCACCTCCGCGCCGGACGGCGGGCCCCGGCGGCCGAGCGCCGCCGAGGTCGAGGCCGAACGGGTGGCGCGCGCCGAGGCGGCCCTGCGGCTGCGGTCGGTGACCGCCGCGCGCGGCCTGCTGGAACGTTACGACGCGACGCTCGCCGCCCACCCGGCCCTTGCACCCCGGCTGACCGCGCTGCGGGGCGCGGTGGCGGCGCACGCGAAGGCGCTCGGGGAGGGCGGCGCCGCTGTGAAGCCCGCGGCGGCCGCCGGGTCCACGGCCCCGGCCGCCACCGCGTCCTCGTCCGCCTCCGCCGCCGGGAAACCCGCGGCCTCCCCCACGCCCGTTCGGGTGGCGGCCGACCCCCGGGCCGCGCTCAAGGAGCTCGCCGCCGCCGAGCGCGCGGCCTCCGACGGACACACCGCCGCCCTGCTCACCGCCCCGCCCGAGTACGCCCGGCTGCTCGCCTCCGTGGCGGCCTCCGGCGCCGCCCACGCCTATCTGCTGACCGAAGGAGCCCGGGCATGAGCGCCCTCGTCGCGACCCAGGCCGCGCTGTCCGCCGAGCACGCCGCGGTGTACGGGTACGGGGTCGTCGGCGGCCGGATCGGCACCGAACGGCGGGCCGAGGCCACCGCCGCGTACGAGGCGCACCGGGCCCGGCGGGACGCCCTGCGCCGGACCGTGCGGGACCTCGGCGGGACGCCGGTGGCGGCGGAGGCGGCGTACGAGCTGCCGTTCCCGGTCGCGGACCCGGCCGGCGCGGTACGGCTCGCGGCGGTCCTGGAGGACCGGGTGGCCGGGGTCTACTCCGACCTCGTCCGGGCCACCGAGGGGCGCGCGCGGGGCGAGGCGGCCGCCGCGCTCCGGGAGGCGGCGGTACGCGCCGTCCGCTGGCGCGGCAGCGACGTAACCTTTCCTGGGCTCGCCGAGCGGGTGTAGCCGCCCCGACCGAGTCCCGCCCCGACCGAAGGAACAACGTACGCATGGGTTTCGAACCGCCGCAGCGACTGGCCAGGACGCTCGGTGAGACGTACGGGGACGCCGCGGCGGCCGAGTGGCTCGGGAAGCTGCCCGAGCTCGCCGAGCAGGCGCTCGCCCACGCGTCCCTGGACACCGAACGGGTGATGGCCCCCGGCGGGCGGAGCAGCCTGGTCGTGCTCGTCCGGCGCTCCGGCGGCTCCCCCGCCGCGCTCAAGATCGCTCCGCCGTTCACCCGGCCGGACCTCGAACGGGACGCGCTGGCGCACTGGAACGGCTGGGGCGCGGTCCAGCTCCTCGACGAGGCCGGGGAGGGCGCGCTCGTCCTCGAACGGCTGCACCCCGAGGTCTCGCTGCGCTCCCTGCCGGAGGCGAAGGCGCTCCTGGAGGCCGCCGGCACCGTACGGAAGCTGTGGGTCGACCCCCCGGCGGAGCACGGCTTCGAGACGGCGGCGGAGCGGACGGCCCGGCAGGTGCGGGCGATGGAGCCGTACCGCGCGGACCCGTCGACCGGGGAACTGACGGCGGCGGCGCTCGCCGCCCGCGAGGAGCTGGTGGCCGACTCCTCCGAGTCACTGCTGCTGCACGGGAACTTCCGGCAGGGCAAGGTCCTCGCCGGCGACCGGACCCCCTGGCTGGCCGTCGGCCCCGAGCCGCTGGTCGGCGAGCGGGCCTACGACCTCGCCCGGCTGGTACGGGACCGGGTCGAGGACCTGGTGGCCGCGTCCTCGGGCGCCTCGGCGGCCCGGCGGCGGGTCAACAAGCTGGCGGACTCGCTGGACCTGGACCGGGAGCGGCTGCGCGGCTGGACCCTGTTCCGCGCGGTCGAATCGGGCACGCGGGCGCTGACGGCCGGGCGGTGGCAGGACGCCGAGCTGCTCCTGGAGTTCGCGAGCTGGCTGTAGGGGAATACCCTTTTTGTAGCTTTCGGCTCGATTCCAGGGGGCCGTGATGATCGAAGAGCTGCTCATGGCGGCGGCCGGCGCGGCCGCGGCGGTCGCGGTGTACGCGGCGGCGGCGGCGCGGGTGGTCAAGCAGTACGAGCGGGGTGTCGTGTTCCGCTTCGGCCGGCTGCGTGACACCATCCGCCCGCCCGGCTTCACGATGATCGTTCCGGTCGTCGACCGCCTGCACAAGGTGAACATGCAGATCGTCACGATGCCCGTGCCCGCGCAGGAGGGCATCACCCGGGACAACGTGACGGTACGGGTCGACGCGGTCGTCTACTTCAAGGTCGTCGACGCGGCCGACGCGCTGGTGCGCGTGGAGGACTACAAGTTCGCGGTCTCGCAGATGGCGCAGACCTCGCTGCGGTCGATCATCGGCAAGAGCGACCTCGACGATCTGCTGTCCAACCGCGAGAAGCTCAACCAGGGTCTCGAGCTGATGCTCGACAGTCCGGCGATGGGCTGGGGCGTGGCCATCGACCGGGTCGAGATCAAGGACGTGTCGCTGCCGGAGACGATGAAGCGCTCGATGGCCCGGCAGGCGGAGGCGGACCGCGAGCGGCGGGCACGGGTCATCAACGCGGACGCGGAGCTCCAGGCCTCGAAGAAGCTGGCCGAGGCGGCGGGCGTGATGTCGGACCAGCCGGCCGCGCTGCAGCTCCGGCTGCTGCAGACGGTGATGGCGGTCTCGGCGGAGAAGAACTCGACGCTGGTCCTGCCGATTCCGGTGGAACTGCTGCGGTTCCTGGAACGCGCGACGCCGGCGGGACCGGCGGAGGAGTCCTCGGCTGCGCCGGCTCCGCCGCTGAGCGAGGCGTATCTGAAGGGGCGGGCGGCGGCGGAGGAGGCGGTGGAGGACCTGACGGGCACGTCGGTGGAACCGTCCCCCCAGGAACGCGGCGCCTGAGCCCCGCCGTTGTGGGCCCGCGCCCCGCCGTTGTGGGCAGGCGTTCCGCTGGGGCGGCGCCCACCCGGCCCCGTTGTGGGCATGCGTTCCGCCGGGGCGGAACGGGTGGGCACAACGGACGGCGCCCTTGCCGGCTCCAGAGGCTCACGCGCCTGGACCCGCACCACCAGCTCGGTGCACGAGGTGCGGGTTCAGGCGCGGAACGCGGAGGCGCCGCTGGGCGCGCCGTCCCGTGTGCCCACCCGTCCCGCCCCAGCGGGACGATTGCCCACACGGCGCGGGGGCACCGCCCAGCGCAGGCGCGGGCTCACACGGAGGGGCGGGCCGGGGCGCCGTCCAGTGCGGGTGCCGCCCGGCGAAAGGCGGCGCCCACACGGGGTCAGGACGTCAGGCGGGTGAGGGCTTCGGCGACCGTCAGCTCCTCGCGCTCACCCGTACGACGGTCCTTCAGCTCCACCACGCCCTCGCCCGAGCGACGCCCCGCGACGAGGATCTTCGGGACGCCCATGAGCTCCGCGTCGGTGAACTTGACGCCCGGGGAGACGCCCGCGCGGTCGTCGACCAGGACGCGGAGGCCGGCCGCGGAGAGCTTCTCCGAGACCTCCAGGGCCAGTTCCGTCTGGAGCGCCTTGCCGGCGGCGACGACGTGGACGTCGGCCGGGGCGACCTCGGCCGGCCAGCACAGGCCCTTCTCGTCCGCCGTCTGCTCGGCGAGCGCCGCGACCGCGCGGGAGACGCCGACGCCGTACGAGCCCATGGTCACGCGGACCGGCTTGCCGTTCTGGCCGAGGACGTCGAGCTTGAGGGCGTCGGCGTACTTGCGGCCGAGCTGGAAGATGTGGCCGATCTCGATGGCGCGGTCCAGCTTGAGGCCGGTGCCGCACTTGGGGCACGGGTCGCCCTCCTGGACGACGACGACGTCGACGTACTCGGAGACCTCGAAGTCACGGCCCGCGACGACGTTCTTCGCGTGCATGCCCTCCTTGTTGGCCCCGGTGATCCACGCGGTGCCGGGCGCGACGCGCGGGTCGGCGAGGTAGGTGACCTTCTCCAGGCCCTGGGGACCGACGTAGCCGCGGACGAGGTCGCTGCGCTGCGCGAAGTCCTCCTCCGTCACCAGCTCGACCACGGCGGTCGGGCCGAAGTGGTCCTCGACCTTGTCCATGTCGACCTCGCGGTCGCCGGGGACGCCGATGGCGACGATCTCGCCGTCGACCTTCACGAGGAGGTTCTTGAGGGTCGAGGAGGCCGGCACGCCGAGGGAGGCCGCGAGGGTCTCGATCGTCGGGGTGTCGGGGGTCGGGATCTCCTCGGCGGCGGGGACGGCGGAGCCGTCGACCGGCTTCACCGTCTGGTACACGGCCTCGGTGTTCGCGGCGAAGTCGCAGTTCGGGCAGTCGGCGAAGGTGTCCTCGCCGGCCTCGGCGGGGGCGAGGAACTCCTCGGACTTCGAGCCGCCCATCGCGCCGGCGGTGGCGGCGACGATGCGGTAGTCGAGGCCGAGGCGGTCGAAGATGCGCTGGTAGGCCTGGCGGTGCAGGCCGTACGACTGGGTGAGGCCCTCGTCCTCGGTGTCGAAGGAGTACGAGTCCTTCATGAGGAACTCGCGGCCGCGGAGGATGCCGGCGCGGGGGCGGGCCTCGTCGCGGAACTTGTTCTGGATCTGGTAGAGGGTCACCGGCAGGTCCTTGTAGGACGAGCACTGGTCCTTCACCAGGAGGGTGAAGATCTCCTCGTGGGTCGGGCCGAGGAGGTAGTCGCCGCCCTTGCGGTCCTGGAGGCGGAAGAGCTCGGCGCCGTACTCGTCCCAGCGGCCGGTCGCCTCGAACGGCTCACGGGGCAGCAGCGCGGGCAGGGAGACCTCCTGGCCGCCGATGGCGTCCATCTCCTCGCGGACGATCCGCTCCACGTTGGAGAGGACCTTCTTGCCCAGGGGCAGCCAGCTCCAGATGCCGGCGGCGGTGCGGCGGACGTAGCCGGCGCGGACGAGGAGCTTGTGGCTGAGGACCTCGGCGTCCGCCGGGTCGTCGCGCAGCGTCTTCGCCATCAACTGGGACATGCGCTGGACCGGTGCGTTGGCCATGGTTCTTGTACTCCTGCCGGGGCTGAAAGTGATGGGCCCGAGGTTAGCCGGGCGGCCCCTGGCAGGAGAAATCAGTTCCGGCGCTTGAGCGGCAGCGGGGCTCCCATGACCGCGTACGGGCGCGGGGCGCTGGGGAAATGGACCTGGCGGGCGAGGTCGACGTAGCCGAGGGAGCGGTAGAGGCCGCGGGCCGGTGAGTCGGTGTCGATCGCGGAGAGGATGGAGCGCTTCTCGTCGGCGCCGTCGGTGATGGTGGTGATCAGCTCGCGGCCGACGCCCCGGCCCTGGAAGTCGGGGTGGACGTGGAGTTCGGTGATGACGAAGGAGTCGTCGAGCCAGTCGGCGGTGCCGGTGGCCCGCAGGTACGTCTCGACGACGGTGGACCACCAGTGGGTGCGGTCGTTGGGCATCCCGTACACGAAGCCGACGAGCCGTCCGTCGGGGGTGGTGGCCCCGTAGGCGCGGGCGCCGGGGCTGAGGAGGTGGCGCAGCACGATGTGGCGGCGTACGGCGACCTCGCCGGCGTCCAGGCCGAAGGCGACCGCCTGCACGGCGAGGGCCTCGTCCACCCGGGCGGCGAGATTGACCGGACCGATCACGACCTCTGCGTCATCCATGCGGCGCACCCTACAAGCGCCCGCCCGCCGGGCACAGCGGGTTCAGAACAGCACGCTCATGAACGCGCCGGTCTCGCGGAAGCCGACGCGGCGGTACGCGGCCCTCGCCGGGGTGTTGAAGTCGTTGACGTACAGGCTGACGACGGGGGCGACGTCGGCGAGGGCGTACCGGAGGACGGCGGCCATGCCCGTCTCGGAGAGGCCCTTGCCGCGGTGCTCGGGGGCGACCCAGACGCCCTGGATCTGGCAGGCGTGGCGGGTGGCGGCGCCGATCTCGGCCTTGAAGACGACCTTGCCGTCCTCGATGCGGGCGAAGGAGCGGCCGGCGCCGACGAGCTCGGCGACGCGGGCCTGGTAGAGCAGTCCGCCGTCGTTGGCGAGCGGGGAGACGCCGACCTCCTCGGTGAACATGGCCACGCAGGCGGGCATGATCACCTCCATCTCGTCCTTGCGGACGCGGCGCACCAGCGGATCGGGTACGACGGTGGCGGAGGGTTCCTCGGTGACCATCAGGGGCTGGCGGGCGCGGACGTCCCTCGCGGGGCCCCAGCTGGGCTCCAGGAGCCGCCACAGCTCGCCGGTGGCCTCGGCGGGGCCGACGATCGAGGAGCAGCGGCGGCCGATCCTGCGGGCCCGGTCGGCGAAGGCGCGGACGGCTTCGGGGGTGGCGCAGATGGGGACGAGGTTGGCGCCGGAGTAGCAGAGCGAGCGGAGCCTGCCCTCGGTGTACCAGCCCCACATCTCGCCGCCGAGGCGCCAGGGGTCGAGCCCGGCGACCTGGACGCGGGCGGTCACGAAGGCGTTCTCGACGGGGGCGCTCTCCAGGACGGCGAGCGCGGCGCCGAGGTCGGCGGGTTCGAGGACCCGAGTGGTGGTCTCTGTCAGCACGTGGGGGGCCTCACGGTACGGATTGCTGGTCTCCGCACTGTACCCCCGTGCCCCTCGGCGGGGCCCGTCCTGCACACGAAGCCCCTCCACCGGGTGGGGTGGAGGGGCTTCGTACGAGCGGGTGGAAGGCGTCAGGCGCCGATGGCGACCGTCGGCTCGCCGCTGGCGACGCCGTCCTTCTCCATCTGCTCGGCGATCTTGAGCGCCTCCTCGATGAGGGTCTCGACGATCTTCGACTCGGGGACGGTCTTGATGACCTCGCCCTTGACGAAGATCTGGCCCTTGCCGTTGCCGGAGGCGACGCCGAGGTCGGCCTCGCGGGCCTCGCCGGGGCCGTTGACGACGCAGCCCATGACGGCGACGCGCAGCGGGACGGTCATGCCGTCGAGGCCGGCGGTGACCTCCTCGGCGAGCTTGTAGACGTCGACCTGGGCGCGGCCGCAGGACGGGCAGGAGACGATCTCCAGGCGTCGCTGGCGCAGGTTCAGCGACTCCAGGATCTGCATGCCGACCTTGATCTCCTCGGCCGGCGGCGCGGAGAGCGAGACGCGGATGGTGTCGCCGATGCCCTGGGAGAGCAGGGCGCCGAAGGCGACGGCCGACTTGATGGTGCCCTGGAAGGCCGGGCCCGCCTCGGTGACGCCGAGGTGCAGCGGGTAGTCGCACTGGGCGGCGAGCTGGCGGTAGGCCTCGACCATGACGACCGGGTCGTTGTGCTTGACCGAGATCTTGATGTCGCGGAAGCCGTGCTCCTCGAAGAGGGAGGCCTCCCAGAGGGCGGACTCGACGAGCGCCTCGGGGGTGGCCCTGCCGTACTTCTTCAGGAGGCGGGCGTCGAGCGAGCCGGCGTTGACGCCGATCCGGATCGGGGTGCCGGCGTCGGAGGCCGCCTTGGCGATCTCCTTGACCTTGTCGTCGAACTGCTTGATGTTGCCCGGGTTGACGCGGACGGCCGCGCAGCCGGCGTCGATCGCGGCGAAGACGTACTTCGGCTGGAAGTGGATGTCGGCGATGACCGGGATGGAGGACTTCCGGGCGATCGTGGCGAGCGCGTCGGCGTCGTCCTGGGTCGGGCAGGCCACGCGCACGATCTGGCAGCCGGAGGCGGTCAGCTCGGCGATCTGCTGGAGCGTGGCGCCGATGTCGGAGGTGCGGGTCGTCGTCATCGACTGGACGGAGACGGGCGCGTCACCGCCGACGGCCACGCTGCCGACCTGGATCTGGCGGCTCTTGCGCCGCTCGGCGAGCCGGGTCGGAACGGTCGGGATACCGAGAGAAATCGCGGTCATCTGAAGTGCAACCTCAAGGTTGTGCGTCGGCGGGCTCAGGGTTCCGAGGTTACCGCCCCGGGGGCGGGGGGCCGGACACCACCGGGTCCGGCCCCCCTGGGAGCTACGTCAGTTTCACCGGGTTGACGATGTCGGCGGCGAGGACGAGCAGCGTGAAGCAGACGAAGACACCGGCCACCACATAGGCGGCGGGCATCAGCTTGGCCACGTCGAACGGGCCGGGGTCGGGGCGCTTGAAGATCCGGGCGACGTGACGGCGCACGGACTCCCACAGCGCGCCCGCGATGTGACCGCCGTCGAGCGGCAGCAGCGGGAGCATGTTGAACAGGAACAGCGAGACGTTGAACATCACCAGGATGTTCATGAAGTAGACGAGGATCCGCTCGGGCGGGGCCTCGACGGTCATGAGCTCACCTGTGATCCGGGCGGCGCCGAGGACGCCGACCGGCGAGTCCTCCGCGCGCTCTCCGTCGCCGAAGGTGGCGTCCCACAGGCCGGGGATCTTGCCCGGCAGGGCGATGACCGAGTGGACGCCGGTCTCCAGGAGATCGGTCATGCGCTCGGTGGTCTCGCCGAAGGAGAGGGGCGCGACCTCGGTCTTGGAGGCGAAGCCGAGGTAGCCGGCCGGGCCGTAGTCGAGCGGCTGGACGACCTTGCCGTCGGCGTCCTTCTTCGGCACCTCGTTCGAGACGAGGGTGGGGTGCAGCTCGATGCGCTGTCCGGCGCGCTCCACGGTGACCGTGGCCGGGCCGATGGTGTCGCGGATGCGGTCCGAGAGGGTGTCCCAGTCGCTCACCGGCGTGCCGTTGAAGGCGACGATCCTGTCGCCCTGCTGGAGGCCGGCCTTGAACGCCGGGGAGACGGGGTCGCCCGGCCGGCACTCCTGGCGCTTCTCGCTCTGCTTGATGACGCACTTCTGGACGCCCGCGACCTGGGTCGTCTGGCCCTCGATGCCGAGGGTCATCATCGAGCCGAAGAACAGCGCGGCCGCCAGGACCAGGTTCATGAACGGTCCGGCGAACATCACGATCACGCGCTTCCACGGCTTGCGCGTGTAGAACAGCCGCGTCTCGTCGCCGGGCTGGAGCTCCTCGTACGAGGCCTCGCGGGCGTCCTCGATCATGGAGCGCCAGGGCGAGGTGGAGCGGGCCTCGATCTTGCCGTCCTCGCCCGGCGGGAACATGCCGATCATGCGGATGTAGCCGCCGGCCGGGATGGCCTTGATGCCGTACTCGGTCTCGCCGCGCTTCCTCGACCAGATGGTCGGGCCGAAGCCGACCATGTACTGCGGCACGCGGATGCCGAAGAGCTTGGCCGTGGAGAGGTGGCCGAGCTCGTGCCACGCGATGGAGACGAGGAGACCGAGGGCGAACAGCACGATGCCCAGGGCGTACAGGAGCATTTCGTTCATGCGCGGGCCTCCGCTGTTGCCTTCGCTGCGAGCTCTCGGGCCCGGGCGCGTGCCCAGGTCTCCGCTTCGAGGACGTCCGAGACCGTCAGCGAGGTTCCCCTGCTGGGCTTTCCGTGCTCGGTGACGACCGCAGTGACGGTATCCATGATTCCGTTGAACGGCAGCCGCCCGGCGAGAAACGCCTCCACGCACTCCTCGTTCGCGGCGTTGAAGACGGCGGGGGCGGTGCCGCCCAGCTCGCCGACGTGCCGGGCCAGGCCGACGGACGGGAAGGCCTCGGTGTCGAGCGGGAAGAACTCCCAGGTGGAGGCCTTGGTCCAGTCGAAGGCGGGGGCCGCGTCCGGGACCCGCTCGGGCCAGCCGATGCCGATGGCGATCGGACCGCGCATGTCCGGCGGGGTGGCCTGGGCGAGGGTGGAGCCGTCCGTGAACTCGACCATCGAGTGCACGTACGACTGGGGGTGGACGACGACCTCGATGCGGTCGAAGGGGATGTCGTAGAGGAGGTGGGCCTCGATGACCTCCAGGCCCTTGTTCACCAGGGTCGCGCTGTTCACCGTGATCACCGGGCCCATCGCCCAGGTCGGGTGGGCGAGCGCGTCCTCGCGGGTGACATGGGCCAGCTGCTCGCGCGTACGGCCGCGGAAGGGGCCGCCGGAGGCCGTGACGACCAGCTTGCGGACGTCGGCGCGGGTGCCGGCGGCGAGCGCCTGGAAGAGGGCCGCGTGCTCGGAGTCGACCGGGATGATCTGGCCCGGCTTGGCGAGCGCCTTCACCAGGGGGCCGCCGACGATCAGCGACTCCTTGTTGGCGAGGGCGAGGGTGCGGCCGGCTTCGAGGGCGGCGAGGGTGGGTGCGAGGCCGATGGAGCCGGTGATGCCGTTGAGGACGGTGTGGCACGGGGAGGCGGCCAGCTGGGTCGCGGCGTCCGGCCCCGCCAGGAGCTCGGGCAGCGGCTCGGAGCCGTACAGCGCCTTCAGGGCCGTACGCAGCTCCTCGACCACGTCCTCGCGGGCGACCGCGACCGCCCGGACCTTCAGCCGGTGCGCCTGCTCGGCGAGCAGTCCGACCCGGCCGCCGGAGGCGGCCAGGGCGGTGACCCGGAAGCGGTCGGGGTTGCGCAGCACCAGGTCGATGGCCTGGGTGCCGATGGACCCGGTCGAGCCGAGGACGACGATGTCCCGGCGTCCTTCGGAGACGTCGAAGGCGATGTGCGGGTCGGCGAGAGGAGAGGGGCGGTCGCTCATGCCCCCCATTCTTGCCGCAAAGACTGTGCGGGCTTCACGCGGAGTGGGCGTACCTGTGGAAAACCTCGTGGAAGTCCGGGAAGGTCTTCTTCACGCAGCCCGGGTCGTCGAAGGTGATCCCGGGGGTGCGGAGGGCCGTGACCGCGAAGGACATGACGATCCGGTGGTCGCCGTGGGTGGCGATCTCGACGGGCCCGGTGGGGGTGCCGGGGTGGATCTCGATCCAGTCGGGGCCGGTCTCGACGGTGATGCCGAGGCGGCGGAGGTTCTCGGCGCAGGCGTCGAGGCGGTCGCACTCCTTGACCCGGGTGTTGGCGACGTCCTCGATGCGGACCGGGCCGTCGGCGAACGGCGCGATCGCGGCGAGCGTCGGCATGGTGTCCGAGATGTCCCGCATGTTGACGGTGAGGCCGCGGAGGGTGCCGGTGGAGCGGACGGTCGTCCCCTCGTCCGTGATCTCCACGGCGGCGCCCATCCGGCGCAGCACGTCGACGAAGGCCAGGTCGCCCTGGAGGGCGCCGGTCCCGAGGCCGGGGACGGTGACGGAGCGGCCCGGTTCGAGGGCCGCGGCGGCGAAGAAGTAGCTGGCGGTGGAGGCGTCGGGCTCGATGCCGTAGGTGGGTGCGCGGTAGCCGGTGGGGGCGACGCGGTACGTACGGCCCTCCCGGGTGACCTCGGCCCCGAAGGACCGCATCATCGCGAGCGTGATCTCGACGTACGGCTCCGAGACCAGGTCCGTGACGGTGATGTCGAGGCCCTCGGCGGTGAGCGGGCCGAGCATCAGGAGTGCGGTGAGGTACTGGGAGGACTGCCCGGCGTCCAGCGTGAGCGCCCCGCCCTTCACGCCGGCGGCGTGGACGGAGAGCGGGTGGTGGCCGTCCTCCCCGCCGTGCCGGAGGTCGACCCCGAGCTCGCGCAGGGCGGTGCTGAGCGGGCCGAGGGGACGGCGGCGCATCTGCGCGGAGGCGTCGAAGTGGTACGTGCCGTGGCCGGCGGCCACCAGGGTCGGCAGGAAGCGGGCGGTGGTGGCGCCGTCCCGGCAGTACACCTCGGCGGTCTCCACACCGGGCCCGGCGGGCCGGCCCTCGATGTGCCAGGCGTCCGGCTCGCGGCGCACGGCATAGCCGAGGGCGGTGAGGCCCTCGGCGAAACCCTCGGTGTCGTCGGAGACGAGCGGGCGCAGGAGGGTGGTGGTGCCTTCCGCGGCGGCGGCGAGGAAGAGGGCGCGGGCGGTGACGGACTTGGAGCCGGGGATGTGGATGACGGTCACGGGGGCCATCCTGCCGGACCTCGGGCGCGCGGGGGGACCGGTCCGCCACGTGGACGTCGCCCTGGTGCGACCCCTCGCGCGGAACCCGCGCCCGCGCCGGGCGGCGCCCCGCCGCCGTGTGGGACCCGCGCCCACCGC
>NZ_JBSHDU010000121.1:0-17266 GCF_053616475.1 Streptomyces sp. NPDC055815
GGTGCGAATTTCTTTCTCACCTTGGGGTTAAGTTGTACTACCCCTTTTCCCCCAACGGGTTGCGGCGGGCCCTTCTTACCCCGCCCCGGCCTTCCGCATTCCCGCCCCCGTCACGCCGCCGTGCGCAGCTCCGGCCGCAGCGGCCACGACGGGTCCACCGTCTCCGGCGTGCCCTGCCGGGTGAACCAGGCCTGGAGGCCCCGCGCCTGCGCCGCGTGCCACACCGCCTGGAGCGTGTGGAGTTCGGCCGGCGTCAGCCGCTCCAGGCGGGACGAGAAGCGCCGCGCCACCGCCCGTACGACATCCATCGCCGCCGTCGCGTCCGCCGCCGCGTCGTGCGCGCCCGCCAGCTCCACCTCGTAGTGCGCGCACAGGTCCGTCAGCGTCCTGCGGCCCTTCCGGTACCGGTCCAGGTGCTTGTCCAGGACCCGCGGGTCGAGGACCGTCAGGGGGCTGCCCGCCGTGTAGTTGCCCAGCGACGACGCCCGGTGCCGGCGCAGCTCCCGGTCCAGGATCGTCAGGTCGAACGGCGCGTTCATCACCACCAGCGGCCGCCCCGCCGCCGACTGCTCGGCCAGCGCGCGGGCCAGCTCCTCCATCACCGGGGCCGGCCACCGGCCGTTCCGCTGGAGGTGATCGTCCGTCAGGCCGTGGACCGCCGTGGCCCCCTCCGGCACCGGTATGCCGGGGTTGACCAGCCAGCGCGTCACCCGCGGGCGCGCCCCCTCCGTGTCCTGGACGACGAGGGCGGCCGAGACGATCCGGTCCTCCTCGACGTCAACTCCTGTGGTCTCCGTGTCGAAAGCGGCCAGGGGCCCTTCGTACCAGTGCATCGACATCCCCGAACTCCCTGCACACGTGCGGCAGATGGCCAACCCCCTGCCCCGAAACGGTGATACCCGGACTGTTTGCGTCGTACGCGGACCGGTCACAACACAAGGGACGGGGAAGGAAGAAGACATGGCGCTCGCCCAGCCCGAGTCGGGAGGGCTGCCGCCCCAGCGGGTGGCACCGACGCGCGGCTCACTCGCCACCACCGCCTGCATGGAGACCCTTCAGGTGGGATACCTGCACGCCGTCGCCGCCGCGGCCGGCTGCTCGCTGTCCCAGCCCTTTCCGGACAACGGCATCGACTGGCACGTGAGCCACAGCGCTCCCGGGCACACCGTCGACGACGAAGTGACCATCAAGGTGCAGCTCAAGTGCACCTACCAGATACCGCCCCGCCCGCCGGGGAACGCGTTCTCCTTCACCCTCGACAACGACCACCTGGTGAAACTCGCCCGGACGCCGGTGTCCGTGCACAAGATCCTGGTCGTGATGCTCGTCCCGAGGGCGCAGGAGGACTGGCTGAGAGCGAGCCACGACCGGCTCGACCTGCGGCACTGCTGCTACTGGATCAACCTGGCCGGACACCCGGTCACGGGACGGCGCCGGACCACCGTGCGCATCCCGACGACACGGATCTTCGACGACCGGGCGCTCTGCGAGATCATGACCCGGGTCGGCGTGGGAGGGAGACCTTGATGCACCGGCCGATCGACGAACCCGGGTTCGGGCACGAGGGGGACGGGGCCGGCCACGGCCCCGTCCCCCCGCCCTACCGGCCCCATCCGGCGCCCGGCGAGACCCCCGGGCCCTGGACCGGGATCCCCGCCCCGCCCATCGGGCCCTGGGCCGACACCCAGGGGACACCCGACCCGGGCAGGGTCGACCCGCGGGTCCTCGGCGCCCTGCTCGCCCGACACGGCTGGCGGCGGCGCGGCGGCGCCGTGGGCCGCTACAGCCGCTGGACCCCGCCCGGCAGCGGCACCGGCACGAGCCTCCTCGTCCCGGAGAGCCGCGCCTTCCCGGACTGCGAGGACCTGCTCGGCGAGGCGCTCACCGCCCTCGCCCGCAGCGCCACGCCCTCCGCCCGCGAGGTCCTCACCGGCCTCTCCGTGCCCAGCGACGAGATCCGCTGGTGGCGCGACGTGCCCCCGGGACCGGCCGGCACCGTCCCCTGGACCGTGCAGGAGCAGCTCAGGTCCGCCGCCCGCCAGCTCCTCCTGGCCGGTGCCCTCGCCGTGCGCGGCCGGGCCGGCTACTACGGGGCCCGGCACCGGCGCGCCGCCCAGGCGTCCCTGGAGACCGTGGTCGTCGGCGCGGCGCCCGGCGGCCGCGGCCTGACCGCCTTCCTGCCGGTCGAACCGGGCCGCCCGATCGCCGTCCGGCTGTACCACGCGCTGTACGCGGCCCGCGAGGCCGTCGACTACCAGCGGGCCACCGGCGGCATGGAGGCCTTCGACGCGGCCGTCGAGGCGGGCGTCAGCCGCGAGCTCACCGAGGCGCTCGTCGCCCTCGTCCGGGGCACCGAGGGCGCCCGCGTGGCCCTGGAGTGGGCCCCGGCCGCGGGGGCGCCCGAGGGGTGCGCCGCCCGGCCCGAACCGGTCGAGTTCTCGCCCGGCGACCTGCCCGCGCTGCGGGAGGCCAGTGCCCGCTATCTGACGGACGAGCCCTCCGTGCCGGTCCGGCTGACCGGCGCCGTGGTCCGCATGCGCCGCTCGGGGCCGCGCGGCGAGGGGATCGTACGGCTCCGGGTGCTCGGCGGCGCCGAGGTCCCGCACGTCCGGGTCGCCCTCGACGAGGAGGCGTACCGCACGGCCGGCCACGCCCATCTCGTCGGCCTCCCGATCCGGGTGGTGGGGCGCCTGGAGAGCCGGGGCGGCTTCCGCCGTCTCACCGACGCCACCGGGGTCGTCCCCGTCCAGGTCGACGAGACCGAACGGGACCGGCTCCTCAAGGCCCTGCACGAGAACCTCGATTTCTTCGAGGAGGCCTGCGGCCCGGAGGAGGAGTAGGGGCGGGGGAGCGGAGGCACGGGAATCCCTTGCGCGAGGGGTGCGAACCGCTCGGTAAGATCGGTGACGACGCGGCACCTCGTCTCTGCCGCGCGTCGCCGGCGCCGGCACCTCGTGTCTGCCAGCGCCCTTATGTATGGAGTACCCGTGTCTGATGTCCGTGTGACCGTCCAGTCCGCCTCGGAGGCAGAGGAGAGGGCGGTGAGCGCGGGCACCACCGCCGGCGCCCTGTTCGCCGACGACCGCACCGTCATCGCCGCCCGCGTGGGCGGCGAGCTGAAGGACCTGTCGTACGTGCTCGCCGACGGCGATGTCGTCGAGGGCGTCGAGATCTCCTCCCCGGACGGTCTCGACATCCTGCGCCACTCGACCGCGCACGTCATGGCCCAGGCCGTGCAGGAGCTCTTCCCCGAGGCCAAGCTGGGCATCGGCCCGCCGGTCCGGGACGGCTTCTACTACGACTTCGACGTCGAGAAGCCCTTCACTCCCGAGGACCTCAAGGTCATCGAGAAGAAGATGCAGGAGATCCAGAAGCGCGGCCAGCGCTTCGCCCGCCGCGTGGTGACCGACGAGGCCGCCCGCGAGGAGCTGGCGGACGAGCCGTACAAGCTGGAGCTCATCGGCATCAAGGGTTCCGCGTCGACCGACGACGGCGCGAACGTCGAGGTGGGCGGCGGCGAGCTGACCATCTACGACAACCTGGACGCCAAGACCGGCGAGCTGTGCTGGAAGGACCTCTGCCGCGGTCCCCACCTGCCCACCACCCGGAACATCCCGGCGTTCAAGCTGATGCGCAACGCCGCCGCCTACTGGCGCGGCAGCGAGAAGAACCCGATGCTCCAGCGCATCTACGGCACCGCCTGGCCGTCGAAGGACGAGCTGAAGGCGCACCTCGACTTCCTCGCCGAGGCCGAGAAGCGCGACCACCGCAAGCTGGGCAACGAGCTCGACCTCTTCTCCATCCCGGACGAGATCGGCTCCGGCCTCGCGGTCTTCCACCCCAAGGGCGGCATCATCCGCCGGGTCATGGAGGACTACTCGCGCAAGCGCCACGAGGAGGAGGGCTACGAGTTCGTCTACTCGCCGCACGCCACCAAGGGCAAGCTGTTCGAGAAGTCGGGCCACCTGGACTGGTACGCCGAGGGCATGTACCCCCCCATGCAGCTCGACGAGGGCGTGGACTACTACCTCAAGCCCATGAACTGCCCGATGCACAACCTGATCTTCGACGCGCGCGGGCGCTCCTACCGTGAGCTGCCGCTGCGCCTGTTCGAGTTCGGCACCGTGTACCGGTACGAGAAGTCCGGCGTCGTCCACGGTCTGACCCGGGCCCGTGGCTTCACCCAGGACGACGCGCACATCTACTGCACCCGTGAGCAGATGGCGGAGGAGCTCGACAAGACCCTCACCTTCGTCCTGAACCTGCTCCGCGACTACGGTCTGACCGACTTCTACCTGGAGCTGTCGACCAAGGACCCGGAGAAGTTCGTCGGCTCGGACGAGGTGTGGGAGGAGGCCACCGCGGTCCTCCAGCAGGTCGCCGAGAAGCAGGGCCTCCCGCTCACCCCCGACCCGGGCGGCGCCGCGTTCTACGGCCCGAAGATCTCCGTGCAGGCGCGGGACGCCATCGGCCGCACCTGGCAGATGTCGACCGTCCAGCTCGACTTCAACCTGCCGGAGCGCTTCGACCTGGAGTACACCGCCCCGGACGGCACCAAGCAGCGCCCGGTCATGATCCACCGCGCGCTGTTCGGCTCGATCGAGCGGTTCTTCGCCGTGCTCCTGGAGCACTACGCGGGCGCTATGCCGCCGTGGCTGGCCCCGGTCCAGGCGACCGGCATCCCGATCGGCGACGCGCACGTCGACTACCTGCACGAGTTCGCCGCCAAGGCGAAGAAGCAGGGCCTGCGGGTGGAGGTCGACTCCTCCTCGGACCGGATGCAGAAGAAGATCCGGAACGCGCAGAAGCAGAAGGTCCCCTTCATGATCATCGCGGGTGACGAGGACATGGCCGCCGGCGCCGTCTCCTTCCGCTACCGCGACGGCTCGCAGGAGAACGGCATCCCCGTCGACGAGGCGATCGCCAAGCTCGCCAAGGTCGTCGAGGACCGCGTCCAGGTCTGACGGCCTGAGCCTTCAAGGGGCTCCCGGGGAATCCCCCGGGGGCCCCTTCTCGTCCTCCCGGGTGAACGCCTGGATCAGCCAGGACGAGAACGAACCCGTCACCGCGCCGAGCAGGGCGAGCCCCACGCCCATCATGCCCACCGCCGTGAGGCGGCCCATCGGGGTCACCGGGGTCACGTCGCCGTAGCCCACCGTCGCCAGGGTCGCGCAGGCCCACCACACCGCGTCCCCGAAGGTGCGGATCGTCGCGCCCGGGGCGGTGTACTCGTAGTGGTAGACGGTCAGCGCCCCCGCGAAGCCCAGCAGGCTCGCCGTCATGCCCGCGTACGCCATGACCCGGGCGTAGAGCGTGAGCCGGGGCTTGTCGCGGCGGCGCTGCACCCGGTCGTACACGCTCACCACCCGGAGCGGGCGCAGCAGCGGCAGCACCACGACCGCCGTGTCGAGGAAGTGGTGGCGCATGAAGCGGAACAGGCCGAGACCGCTCAGCCTGACCCGTACGACATAGTCGACGATGAAGACCGCCCAGGCCATGTAGGTCAGCGCGAGACACAGGTCGCGCAGGGGCCCCGCCAGGCCATGGCCCAGGATCCGCACCGCGTAGGCGGCGAGATAGACCAGGGCCATCACCGTCAGCGGGGTCTCCATCCGGTCGTCCCAGCGTTCCTGCGCGGGCGGGATCAGCGGGCTGTCTCTCATCCGATCAGCATGGCCGCTGCATGGATCTTCCGCCCCGGCGACACGTTCCGAACGGACGACGCAATATGCTGCTCAGCATGACGACTGAGCCGGAGCAGCAGATCGGAGTGGGGACGCAGGACGCGTTCCAGCGCCTGTGGACGCCTCACCGGATGGCGTACATCCAGGGCGAGAACAAGCCGACCGGGCCGGGGGCCGAGGACGGCTGTCCGTTCTGTGTGATTCCGTCGAAGTCGGACGAGGACGGTCTGGTCATCGCGCGCGGCCAGGGCGTCTACGCGGTGCTCAACCTCTACCCGTACAACGGCGGTCACCTGATGGTCGTCCCGTACCGCCACGTCGCCGACTACACCGACCTCGACGAGGCCGAGACGGTCGAGCTCGCCGCCTTCACCAAGCGGGCGATGGTCGCGCTGCGGGCGGCCTCCGGCGCCCACGGCTTCAACATCGGCATGAACCAGGGCGCCGTCGCCGGCGCCGGCATCGCCGCGCACCTGCACCAGCACGTGGTGCCCCGCTGGGGCGGGGACACCAACTTCATGCCGGTCGTGGGGCACACCAAGGTGCTGCCCCAGCTGCTCGCCGACACCCGGAAGATGCTGGCCGACGCCTGGCCGGCCACCCTCTGAGACCCCCGGATCCCGTGGAGGACCCGGGTCAGGCGTCGTAGACGTCGGCCTTCTTCGGACCCGGGTCCTGGATGCCGCCGCTGAGGACGAGCGAGCGGTTGGTGAAGCGCTCCGTCTCCACGTTGTGCTCGTCGAGCACCTTGAGCGTCGCGGCGTGGACGGCCCGCAGCACGGGCGTGGCCATGCGGATGGCGTCGTCGGCCATGAACCGGTTCTTCCACAGCGGCCCGGCCCAGACGTGCCGCAGGCCGAACGGCTCGGGCAGCGTCATCTTGCCGCCGAGGAACTCCAGGACCGGCGGGTACCAGGTGAGCGGGGCGCGGACCGCGAGCCGCACGATGTCCTGGGTCGTCAGCAGCGGCTGCTGGATCTCCTTCGTCTCCCAGAAGCGGACGGTCTTCGAGACCTCCTTGGTCTTCGCCTTCGGCTTCGTGGTGAACAGGCCGTGGACGGGGCCGAGCGCGTGGCCGGTGACCTCGATCCGGAGCGTGTGGTGGAGCGAGGTCACCGTCACCATCATCGTCAGGACGAGATTGCCGTCCCAGAGGGTGAACTGCACACCGAGGTAGTGGCGGTTGCCCGCGCCGAACTGCTGGTCGTTGCAGATGCGCTGTATCTCGTGCGGCTTGACCTGGTAGTGGACGATGTTGTCGCCCTCGGGGCGGGTGACCTCGTCGGCGCCCTCGCCGACCGGGGAGACGATCCAGTGCTTGACGGTCGGCTTGGGGAAGCCGGTCTTCAGCGAGCCGCGCTCCAGGAGCGCCAGCTCGTCGTGGATCCTGCGGATGACGTCCCAGGCGCGGAAGGCGTGGAGTTCCTTGCCGGCCTGCGGGACCAGCTCCTCGGCGAGCGTCCAGCTGCCCCAGCGGGTGCCTAGGCCGAGGATCCCCTTGGTACCGGCGTAGAAGACGATGTTCGACTGCTGCTCCGCGGAGAGCTTCTCCAGGTTGACCCGGAGCGCCTCCGCCGACTTCTCGCCCGGGTCCTGCGGGACGGACTTCGGGACGTGGGGGCCGATCCCGCCGCCGCCGAGCAGGCCGGACCAGCGCTCGCGCAGGTCGACGGCGGCCTTCAGGCAGATCCGGCTCGCGAGGTACCAGCCGACGACCGGGGCGACGACCATCGCGCGCAGGTAGTTCGGCAGGATCCCGTTGAAGGGCAGCTTGATCAGGACGAGCGCGGCGAAGATCCCGGCGGCCCAGAGCAGGGCGGTGCCGATGGCGCCGTTGCGCTTGTTCTCGGAGCCGGAGACGAGCCGGCGGAGCTGGATGACGCCCAGCCACAGCAGCAGACCGGGCAGGAACAGGACGCCGCAGAAGAAGGTGACCAGGGTCAGCTTGACGTCGCGCTGCCGGCGCAGATGGGTGGCGGCCAGGCAGTGCTCGACGACCGGCTGCGGCTCGGCCCCGAAGGACTGGATCAGGGCCTTGCGGGCGCCGCCGAGCATCCGGACCTGCACCGCGCGGGAGAAGGCCTCGCCGAGGTCGGGGCTGAAGAGCCCCCACTTCCCCTCCTTGACCGTGGTCTTGTAGAGGTCGTTGTCGGCTTCCTGGATCGTCTTCAGCGGACTGTCGCGGTACGCGGCGGACGCGAGCGCGTTCGTCGCGCCCGTGCCGCCTCCCGTGCTCTGGAGGGGGATCTGTGCCCCGGGTCCGAAACCGTCGATCGCCACTGCCGCCCCCATCGCGCGCGAGTACCTGTGCGGGCTGTTCCCAACTGCCGCGCCCCGCACACCTTCTGAGCTGGGCACCACAGCGTAACCGGGTACGACCGGATGCGTCACTGCCTGTGGATGGTGACGGCCGAATGACGTCCGCCCGGCGAGTGCCGGGCGGACGTGGGCCCCTGCCCCTCCGTCAACTAGGAGCCATTTTCGGCCTGTTCGCGGATCTTCTCCGCCAGGTGCGGTGGCATCGGCTCGTGCCGGGCGTACGTGCGGTCGAACCGGCCGGTGCCGTGGGAGATCGAGCGCAGGTCGATCGCGTACCGCCCGATCTCGATCTCCGGCACCTCGGCCCTCACCACGGTCCGGCCCGGACCGGCCTGGTCGGTGCCGACGACCCGGCCGCGCCGCCCCGACAGGTCGCTCATCACCGGGCCGACGTACTCGTCGGGGACGAGGACCTCGACCTGGGCGACCGGCTCCAGGAGATGGACGGGCACCTCGGCGGCCGCCTCGCGCAGCGCCAGCGCCCCGGCGGTCTGGAAGGCCGCGTCGGAGGAGTCCACCGAGTGGGCCTTGCCGTCCCGCAGGGTGACCCGGATGTCGACGAGCGGATGGCCGGTCGCAAGGCCGCGCGCGGCCTGCGCCCGGATCCCCTTCTCGACCGAGGGCACGAACTGGCGCGGGACCGCCCCGCCGACCACCTTGTCGACGAACTCCACGCCACTGCCCGGCGGCAGCGGCTCCACGTCGATCTCGCAGATGGCGTACTGGCCGTGGCCGCCGGACTGCTTGACGTGCCGGCCGCGGCCCGAGGCGGGGCCGCCGAAGGTCTCGCGCAGCGCCACCTTGTACGGCACGGCGTCCACCTGCACCCCGTAACGGCCGCGCAGCCGCTCCAGGGCGACGTCCTGGTGGGCCTCGCCCAGGCACCACAGCACCACCTGCCGGGTGTCCTGGTTCTGTTCGAGCCGCAGGGTCGGATCCTCGGCGACCAGCCGGGCGAGGCCCTGCGAGAGCCGGTCCTCGTCGGCCTTGCCGTGGGCCTGCACGGCCAGCGGTAGCAGCGGCTCCGGCATGGTCCACGGCTCCATCAGGAGCGGATCGTCCTTGGCGGAGACGGTGTCGCCGGTCTCCGCGTGGCCGAGCCGGGCGACACAGGCGAGGTCCCCGGCGATGCACTCCGCCAGCGGGCGCTGCTGCCGCCCGAACGGCGAGGTCAGCCCGCCGATCCGTTCCTCCGCCTCGTGGAGTTCGTGGCCGTCGCGGGACCCGTCGGCGAGGCCGTGACCGGAGACGTGCACGGTCTCGTCGGGGCGCAGGGTGCCGGAGAAGACCCGGACCAGGGAGATCCTTCCCACATAGGGGTCGGCGGCCGTCTTGACGACCTCGGCGACCAGCGGCCCCTCGGGGTCGCAGCTGATCGCGGGCCGGGAGCGGCCGTCGGGGGTCGTGACGGCGGGCGCCTCGTGCTCCAGGGGCGAGGGGAAGCCGCCGGTGATCAGCTCCAGGAGTTCCAGGGTGCCGAGGCCCTGCGTGCCGCCGTCGGCGGCGGGAGCGGCCGCGAGCACCGGATGGAAGGCGCCCCGGGCGACGGCCTTCTCCAGGTCGTCGACGAGGGTCTTCATGTCGATCTGCTCGCCGCCGAGATAGCGGTCCATGAGGGTCTCGTCCTCGCTCTCGGCGATGATCCCCTCGATGAGCCGGGCCCGGGCTTCCGCGATGAGCTCCCGCTGTGCCTCGTCCGGCGGGTTCTCCCGGCGGACCCCGGAGGAGTAGTCGAAGATCCGCTCCGACAGCAGGCCGACCAGGCCGGTCGCGGGCGCGTGCCCGTCGGCGCCCTCGGCGCCGCGCACCGGCAGATACAGCGGGAGGACGGCGTCGGGGTCGTCCCGGCCGAACAGCCCGGCGCAGACGGCGGTGAGCTCGGTGAAGTCGGTGCGGGCCGTGTCGAGGTGGGTGACGACGATGGCGCGCGGCATCCCGACGGCGGCGCACTCCTCCCAGATCATGCGCGTGGACCCGGCGACGGCGTCGGCCTCCTGGGCGGCCGAGACGACGAAGAGGGCCGCGTCCGCCGCGCGCAGACCGGCCCTCAGCTCCCCGACGAAGTCGGCGTACCCGGGGGTGTCGAGGAGATTGATCTTGTATCCGTCCCAGCCGACCGGGACGAGCGAGAGCTGTACGGAGCGCTGCTGGCGGTGCTCGATCTCGTCGTAGTCGGAGACGGTCGCGCCGTCCTCGACCCGACCGGCCCGGTTGACCGCCCCCGCGGTCTGCGCGAGGGCCTCGACGAGGGTCGTCTTGCCCGATCCGCTGTGGCCGACCAGCACCACGTTCCGCACGGCCGAGGGCCGGTCGGCCGTAGGAGCCCTGCCGGCGGCTCCGGCGGGGGTCTTCGCCTTGTCACCCATGATGTTTCCTCCCGACTGCTCGCACGGTGCGGCGGGACGCGGGCGCGGGGGAGTGGTGTGTCGCGGTACGGCTCCAGCGGTGCCCGCGGTGGTCCTTCGAGCTTTGCACCGACGCCAGGAAGCGTCCATACGTCGTACCTCCCGGAGGCTCCGGGAGGGACGCCGACGCGGCGGAGCGGGTGCCCGCCCGTAGCCCGGGACGCTCGTGGCTACGATGGGTGAGCCGGTGGTCATAGGGGCCGCGCGGCCAACCGAACCTCGGGAAGGCCATGCTGAACAAGTACGCGCGTGCCTTTTTCACGCGTGTCCTCACACCGTTCGCCGCGTTTCTGCTCCGCAGGGGCGTCAGCCCCGACGCGGTCACGCTCATCGGCACGGCGGGGGTGATGGCCGGTGCGCTGGTCTTCTTCCCCCGCGGAGAATTCTTCTGGGGCACGATCGTCATCACCCTGTTCGTCTTCTCCGACCTCGTCGACGGCAACATGGCCCGGCAGGCGGGGATCTCCAGCCGCTGGGGCGCCTTCCTCGACTCGACGCTCGACCGGGTCGCCGACGGCGCGATCTTCGGCGGCTTCGCGCTCTGGTACGCCGGCAAGGGCGACGACAACATCCTGTGCGCCGTGTCGATCTTCTGCCTCGCGAGCGGCCAGGTCGTCTCGTACACCAAGGCCCGAGGCGAATCGATTGGCCTGCCCGTCGCCGTGAACGGCCTGGTCGAGCGCGCCGAGCGCCTGGTGATCTCGCTGGTCGCCGCCGGCCTCGCCGGCCTGCACACGTTCGGCGTGCCCGGTGTCGAGGTCCTGCTCCCGATCGCCCTGTGGATCGTGGCCGTCGGCAGCGCCGTCACGCTGGGCCAGCGGGTCGTGACCGTGCGCAGGGAATCGGCCGAGGCGGACGCCGCCACGGCCGGGGGCGGCGGGGCGGCCTCGTGAGCACCCTCAAGGAACGACTGAGCGACGGTCTCTACGGTGCCGGCTGGGCGACCGTGAAGAAGCTGCCGGAACCGGTGGCGACGGGCCTCGGCCGGAAGATCGCCGACCTCGCGTGGAAGCGGCGCGGCAAGAGCGTCCTGCGCCTGGAGTCCAACCTCGCGCGCGTGGTGCCGGACGCCACGCCCGAGCGGCTCGCCGAACTCTCGCAGGCCGGCATGCGCTCGTACATGCGGTACTGGATGGAGTCCTTCCGGCTGCCGACCTGGAGCAAGGAGCGGGTCGAGCGGTCCATCGACATCAAGGACCGCCACTATCTGGAGGAGGGCCTCGCCTCCGGGCGCGGCGTCATCCTCGCCCTGCCGCACCTGGCCAACTGGGACCTCGCGGGCGTGTGGGTGACCCGCTCGGTCGGCGTGCCGTTCACCACGGTCGCGGAGCGGCTCAAGCCGGAGTCGCTGTACGACCGGTTCGTCGCCTACCGCGAGTCCCTCGGCATGGAGGTCCTGCCGCACACCGGCGGCTCCGCCTTCGGCACCCTCGCCCGGCGGCTGCGGGCCGGCGGCCTGGTCTGCCTGGTCGCCGACCGCGACCTGTCGGCCTCCGGCATCGAGGTCACGTTCTTCGGGGACACCGCCCGGATGCCGGCCGGCCCGGCGATCCTCGCCCAGCAGACCGGCGCGCTGCTGCTGCCGGTGACGCTCTGGTACGACGACACGACGGTCATGAAGGGCCGGATCCACGCACCGATCGACGTACCCGAGTCAGGTACGCGGGCCGAGAAGACGTCCTTGATGACACAGGACCTGGCCGACGCCTTCGCCGGCGGCATCGCGGACCACCCGGAGGACTGGCACATGCTGCAACGACTGTGGCTCTCGGACCTGGAAGAGCGGGAGGAGCCGGGCGCGTGAAGATCGGGATCGTCTGTCCGTACTCCTGGGACGTGCCGGGCGGCGTCCAGTTCCACATCCGCGACCTCGCCGAGCACCTCATCCGGCTGGGCCACGAGGTCTCCGTCCTCGCCCCCGCCGACGACGACACCCCGCTGCCGCCGTACGTCGTCTCCGCCGGCCGGGCCGTCCCCGTGTCCTACAACGGCTCCGTGGCACGGCTCAGCTTCGGCTTCCTCTCCGCCGCGCGGGTCCGCCGCTGGCTGCACGACGGGACCTTCGACGTCGTCCACATCCACGAGCCGACCTCCCCGTCGCTCGGGCTGCTCACCTGCTGGGCGGCACAGGGGCCGATCGTGGCCACCTTCCACACCTCGAACCCGCGCTCGCGGGCCATGATCGCCGCGTATCCGATCCTCCAGCCGGCCCTGGAGAAGATCAGCGCCCGCATCGCGGTGAGCGAGTACGCGCGCCGGACGCTGGTGGAGCACCTGGGCGGCGACGCCGTCGTCATCCCGAACGGCGTCGACGTGGACTTCTTCGCCCGCGCCGAACCGAGGAAGGAGTGGCAGGGCGAGACCCTCGGCTTCATCGGCCGCATCGACGAGCCGCGCAAGGGCCTGCCCGTCCTCATGCGAGCCCTCCCGAAGATCCTCACCGAGCGGCCGGAGGCCCGTCTCCTGGTGGCCGGACGCGGTGACGAGGAGGAGGCGGTAGCCTCGCTCCCGGCCGGGATGCGCTCGCGCGTCGAGTTCCTCGGCATGGTCAGCGACGAGGACAAGGCGCGGCTGCTGCGGAGCGTCGACGTGTACGTGGCGCCCAACACCGGCGGCGAGAGCTTCGGCATCATCCTCGTCGAGGCGCTCTCGGCCGGCGCGCCGGTCCTCGCCTCCGACCTGGACGCCTTCGCGCAGGTCCTCGACCAGGGGACGGCGGGCGAGCTCTTCGCCAACGAGGACGCCGAAGCGCTCGCGGACGCCGCGATCGCGCTCCTCGGGGACGCGCCCCGGCGCAAGGAGCTGAGCGCCCGGGGCTCGGCCCATGTGCGGCGCTTCGACTGGTCGACGGTCGGGGCGGACATCCTCGCGGTGTACGAGACGGTGACGGACGGGGCGGCGGCGGCGGTGGACACGGACGAACGCACGGGCGGCCTACGAGCCCGCCTGGGCCTGTAGGACCCGCACCCTGCTGGGCGGTGCCTCCTCGCGTGCGCGTGTGGGGCCCGCACCCACGTGGGCGGCGCCTCGGCCCACCGCCCGTGTGGGGCCCGCGCCCGGCTGGGCGGTGCCCCGGCCCACCCGTTCCGCCCCTTGCGGAACGCCTGCCCACAACGGGGGCGCGCGGGCATGGTGGCTGCATGGAGACGATCACCCGGCTAGACCTCGGGTACTTCACCCGCCCCGCCCACGAGTGGCACGGCCCCCACGCGCGCGTGGAACCCGTTCTCGGGTATCTCGTGCGCCACGCGGGCGTGCGGCTGCTCTTCGACACCGGCATGGGGACCGGGTCCCCGGAGACCGACGCGCACTATCAGCCGGTCCGGCACCCGCTGACCGTCGGCCCCGAAGACGTCGACCTCGTCGTCAACTGCCACCTGCACTTCGACCACATCGGCGGCAACCAGCGGTTTCCCACGACACCCGTCCTCGTCCAGCGCACCGAGCTGGCCACCGCCCGCGCCGGCGGGTACACCATCGACTCGCTCCTGCCCGGCGTCCGGTACGAGGAGCTCGACGGCGAGCACGAGATCGCGCGGGGCCTGCGCATCGTGCCGACGCCCGGGCACACCGAGGGCCATCAGTCCCTCCTCCTCGACCACGGCGACCGCGTCACGGTCCTCGCGGGGCAGGCGTACGACTTCGCCCACGAGTTCGGCAGCCCGTACCTCCCCTGGCTCGACCGGCTCGGCGAGCTCGCCGACGGCCGTCCCGCTCGTGTCCTGTTCGCCCATGACCGTGACCTTTGGGAAGGGGTGCTGCCCCCGCCCCGGTAGCCTGTGCGCCCGTGACCGAAACCCTGATCTGGACCGTCGTCGCGCTGATCCTCATCGGCGTCTATCTGAGCTGGACCGCCGGGCGGCTCGACCGGCTGCACTCGCGCATCGACGCCGCCCGCGCCGCCCTGGACGCGCAGCTCCTGCGCCGGGCCTCGGTCACCCAGGAGCTCGCCACCTCCGGCGTCCTGGACCCCGCCGCCTCGATCGTGCTGTACGAGGCCGCGCACGCCGCCCGGCAGGCGGAGGAGGACCAGCGCGAGGTCGCCGAGAGCGAGCTGAGCCAGGCGCTGCGGGCCGTCTTCGGCGAGCCGGAGCAGGTCGAGCTGGTCCGCGCGGCGCCCGGCGGCGAGGAGGCGGCGGGGGAGCTCGCGCAGGCCGTCCGCCGGGTCCCGATGGCCCGTCGTTTCCACAACGACGCCGTCCGGGCGGCCCGCGCCCTGCGGCGGCACCGCAAGGTCCGCTGGTTCCGGCTCGCGGGCCACGCGCCCTTCCCGCTGGCCTTCGAAATGGACGATGAGCCGCCCGTGGCCCTTGCCGATCGCCCGGCCTGACGCCCGTAGCCTGGGAAAACGATCCACCGGGTCCACATTGGCCCTTGATGTGGACCGCAGGTGGCCTGTTTCCTCATCTTGTCGTCAACCCCCGTTGTCACGAGTGAGGTATCCGTGTCCACCACGCCTTCCACCACCTTCCAGTCCCCCGAGACCGGCACCGCGCGCGTGAAGCGCGGCATGGCCGAGCAGCTCAAGGGCGGCGTGATCATGGACGTGGTCAACGCCGAGCAGGCCAAGATCGCCGAGGACGCCGGCGCCGTGGCCGTCATGGCCCTGGAGCGGGTCCCCGCGGACATCCGCAAGGACGGCGGCGTCGCCCGTATGTCCGACCCGAACATGATCGAAGAGATCATCGGCGCGGTCTCCATCCCGGTCATGGCCAAGTCCCGCATCGGCCACTTCGTCGAGGCCCAGGTCCTGCAGTCCCTCGGTGTCGACTACATCGACGAGTCCGAGGTCCTCACCCCGGCCGACGAGATCAACCACTCCGACAAGTGGGCCTTCACGACCCCCTTCGTCTGTGGCGCCACCAACCTGGGCGAGGCCCTGCGCCGCATCGCCGAGGGCGCGGCCATGATCCGCTCCAAGGGCGAGGCCGGCACCGGCAACGTCGTCGAGGCCGTCCGCCACCTCCGCCAGATCAAGAACGAGATCGCCAAGCTGCGCGGCTTCGACAACAACGAGCTGTTCGCCGCCGCCAAGGAGCTCCGCGCCCCGTACGAGCTCGTCAAGGAGGTCGCCGAGCTCGGCAAGCTGCCGGTCGTGCTGTTCTCCGCCGGTGGTGTCGCCACCCCCGCCGACGCCGCGCTCATGCGCCAGCTCGGCGCCGAGGGCGTCTTCGTCGGCTCCGGCATCTTCAAGTCGGGCGACCCGGCCAAGCGCGCCGCCGCCATCGTGAAGGCCACCACCTTCTACGACGACCCGAAGGTCATCGCGGACGCCTCCCGCAACCTGGGCGAGGCCATGGTCGGCATCAACTGCGACACCCTCCCCGAGTCCGAGCGCTACGCGAACCGGGGCTGGTAAGCACCCATGAGCACGCCCGTGATCGGTGTCCTGGCCCTCCAGGGCGACGTCCGGGAGCACCTGATCGCCCTGGCCGCGGCTGACGCCGTGGCCAGGCCGGTCCGGCGTCCCGAGGAACTCGCCGAGGTCGACGGTCTGGTCATCCCCGGTGGCGAGTCCACCACGATCTCCAAGCTGGCCGTCCTCTTCGGCCTGATGGAGCCGCTGCGCGAGCGCATCGCCGCCGGCATGCCCGTGTACGGCACCTGCGCCGGCCTGATCATGCTCGCCGACAAGATCCTCGACCCGCGCTCGGGCCAGGAGACCTTCGGCGGCATCGACATGATCGTCCGCCGCAACGCCTTCGGGCGGCAGAACGAGTCCTTCGAGGCGGGCGTCACCGTCGCGGGAATCGACACCCCCGTCGAGGGCGTCTTCATCCGCGCCCCGTGGGTGGAGTCCGTCGGCGCCCAGGTCGAGGTGCTCGCCGAGCACGAGGGCCACATCGTCGCCGTACGTCAGGGCAAGGCCCTCGCCACCTCCTTCCACCCCGAGCTCACCGGCGATCACCGGATCCACGAGCTGTTCGTGGACATGGTGCGCGCGGAACGGTGACACGATCCCGGTAGGATCTCTGGGGTTCGTTCAAGATGTTGGTTACGCGAAGGAGACAGGCAGATGTCCGGCCACTCTAAATGGGCTACGACGAAGCACAAGAAGGCCGTGATCGACGCCAAGCGCGGCAAGCTCTTCGCGAAGCTGATCAAGAACATCGAGGTCGCGGCCCGCACCGGCGGCGCCGACCCCGAGGGCAACCCGACGCTCTACGACGCCATCCAGAAGGCGAAGAAGAGCTCGGTCCCCAACAAGAACATCGACTCCGCGGTCAAGCGCGGTGGTGGTCTTGAGGCCGGCGGCGTCGACTACGCCACGATCATGTACGAGGGCTACGGCCCGAACGGTGTCGCGGTGCTCATCGAGTGCCTCACCGACAACCGCAACCGTGCCGCCTCGGACGTCCGCGTCGCCATGACCCGCAACGGCGGCTCCATGGCCGACCCGGGCTCGGTCTCGTACCTGTTCAACCGCAAGGGCGTCGTCGTGCTCCCCAAGGGCGAGCTGTCCGAGGACGACGTCCTGGAGTCGGTGCTCGAGGCCGGCGCCGAGGAGGTCAACGACCTCGGCGAGTCCTTCGAGATCATCAGCGAGGCCACCGACCTGGTCGCGGTCCGTACCGCCCTCCAGGAGGCCGGCATCGACTACGACTCGGCCGAGTCCAGCTTCGTCCCGACCATGCAGGTCGAGCTCGACGAGGACGGCGCGCGCAAGATGTTCAAGCTGATCGACGCCCTGGAGGACAGCGACGACGTGCAGAACGTCTTCGCCAACTTCGACGTCAGCGACGAGGTCATGGAGAAGGTCGACGCCTGATCGCGGACCTTCCGAGCAGCGGGCCGACGGGGACACACCCCGTCGGCCCGCCGTCGTTGTCAGTGGCCCCCCTTAGCCAGGGGCCGCAA
>NZ_JBSHDU010000122.1:0-17102 GCF_053616475.1 Streptomyces sp. NPDC055815
ATCGACTCCCCCGCGCTGTTGGGCGCGGACCCGGGGATGGGGGGGGGGTCCCGGACCCCCGCCCCTTCCGCGTACGCACCGCTACCAGGCCTCCGTGACCGCCCGGCGCGCCCCCTCCAGGTCCACCGCGAGGCCCGACTCGCCGAGCGCGGCGCCCAGCGCGGCCAGCGAGGACTGCACGGCCCCCGGCGTCGCGTCGACCCCGTAGTGGTTGACCCGGATCATCTCCTTGGCCAGCGCCCCGCCGCCCGCGATCAGCGGCAGCGAAGGATCGGCCGCGAGGGCCTCGGCCACCAGCTCCGAGGCGTCGAGACCCGCCGGCACGCGCAGCGTCGTCGCCACCGGGGCCGCGTCCTTCGCCTCGTACACGTACGGTTCGAGACCGCCGCCCAGGGCCAGCGCGCCCGCACGGGTCGCGGCCGCCGCCGAGGCGTGCCGCGCCATCAGCGCGTCCAGGCCCTCGGCCTCGATCCGCTCCACACAGGCCTCCAGGGCCAGCATCTCCAGCTGCGCCGGAGCGTGCAGGAGAGCCTTGCGGCCGCCGTCGATCCAGCGCTCCTTCCAGTCCAGGAGGGAGAGGTACGAGCGGCGCGGCGCGGCCGGGTTGGCGGCGAACCGCTCCCAGGCCCGCGCGCTCACCGACACCGCCGACACGCCCGCGGGGCCGCCCATCGCCTTCTGCGCGCCGATGATGCACATGTCCACGCCCCAGGCGTCCGGCAGCACCGGCTCGGCGCCGATCGACGCCACCGCGTCCAGGTAGAACAGCGCGCCGTGCGCCCGCACGACCTCGCCGATCTCCGCCACCGGGTTGGTGTTCCCGGTCGCGGCCTCCGCGTGCACGAGCGACACGAAGTCGATCTCCGGGTGCTCGGCGAGCGCCCGCTCCACCTGCTCCGCCGTCACGGCCGTGTGGAAGGGCACCTCCAGGTCGACCACGGTCGCCCCGCAGTCCCGCAGCCAGTTCCCGAAGGTCTGCCCGTACGGACCGGTGACGACGTTCAGCGCGGTCGAACCGGCCCGCGCGCCGCTGCGGATGCACCCCTCCAGGGGCAGCAGCGCCTCGCCCTGGGTGATCACCACGTCCTGCTCGGTGGAGAGCAGCGCGGCGACCCGGCGCTCGATCGACGCGAAGTGCGCGGCGGTCAGCGGGGCCAGGTCCAGCAGCGGATGTGTCACGGTCACGGGGGTTCCTTCAGCGGTGTCGCATGCGTGTCGCATACATCGGGATGAGGCTCGTGCCAGCCTAAGCGCTCCGCCCGCCGCCGGGCGGTCCGGCCCGTGCGCCGTCACGGCGGTGTGCGGAACGTGTCACAGGGCTCGCACCGGCGGGCTCGGACCCTTCCCCCGGCGCTCCGGCGGTGGGATGTTGCGGGCCGGAGCGGCGCCGCAGGACGCCGCCGGGAGGAACGGGGTGGACACCATGGCCAGAAGCACGAGACCCGGCGCGAACGAGAGAACGCTGCGGCGCCGGGCGGCGGTGGCCGCCGCGGCGCTCGCCGTCACCGCGCCGCTGACCCTCTGCGCCGCGGGAGCCGCGGGAGCCGCGGGAGCGGCGGGGACGCCCGGGACGACAGCGGCGGTGAGGACGTCGGGGACGACCGTGGCGTCGGGGACGTCGGGGACGTCGGGGACGACCGGGGCGGCGGCCTCGCCCGGGGCGGTGGCGACGTCCGCGCTGGCCGGCACGGTGGCCGACGCCGTCGCGGCCGCCACCGCGCGCGCGGCATGGTCGCCGATCGCCCCTCCGATCGTCTTCGCCCGCTACGACACGGCGGCGCCCATCGAGGACCTGTACGCGATCTCCCCGCTCGGCGGCACGCCCCTCCAGCTCACCCACACCCCCGCCGTCAGCGACGTGATGCCCAGCTGGTCCCCGGACGGCAAGCGGATCGCGTTCCTGCGCTACGGCACCGACGGGGTGATCGACGGCATCTGGACGATGAAGGCCAAGGGCGGCGACCTGAAGCTCGTGCCCGGTACGAAGGGCGCCTCCGACCCGGCGTGGTCCCCGGACGGCACCCGGATCGCCTACTCCAGGCCGGTCGACTCCCAGCGCGAGATCTACGTGGCCGGCTTCGACGGCGCCCCCGCCACCCGGCTCACCACCACCGCCGAGGACGAGTTCCACCCGACGTGGTCCCCGGACGGCAAGAACCTGGCGTTCAGCCGCCCCGACGCGGCCGGACACAGCCGCCTGCTGCGGATCCAGGTGTCCACCCTGGCCGAGACGCCGGTCACCCCGTCCCTCTCCCAGGACTGGTCGCCCGACTGGTCGCGCGGCAACCGGATCGCCTTCAGCCGGGTCGACTCCACCGGCTTCGCCCACCTCTACGACATCCGCCCCGACGGAACGGGCCTGCGCCAGATCACCACGGGCCCGGCCCACGACAAGTTCCCCTCCTGGTCGCCGGACGGCAGGCGCCTGGTCTTCACCCGCGGCGGCACCGACGACGCGGACCCCGAGCACCTCTTCCTCGTCCGGGCCGACGGCACCGGCCTCAAGCAGCTCACCACGACCGACGCGCACGACCTGGAGGCCGACTGGCGCCCGTGACCGGGCCCCTCGACACGGCTCGTAGAGTGCGGGTATGAGCGATCACGAGGTGCTGCACGTGAAGGGGCGGGTGCTCGTCGGCCCGGAGGACGTCCGCGACGAACTGTGGTGCGTCGACGGGCGGATCACCTTCGAGCGGCCCGCCGCCGAGGCCGTGACCGTCGAGGGCTGGGTGCTCCCCGGCCTCGTCGACGCCCACTGCCACGTCGGGCTCGACCGGCACGGCCCGGTCGACGAGGCCACCAGCGAGAAGCAGGCCCTCACCGACCGGGACGCCGGCACCCTGCTCATCCGGGACGCGGGCTCACCCTCCGACACCCGCTGGATCGACGAGCGCGAGGACCTCCCGAAGATCATCCGGGCGGGCCGGCACATCGCCCGCACCCGCCGTTACATCCGTAACTACGCCCATGAGATCGAGCCCGCCGACCTCGTCGCGTACGTCGGCCGGGAGGCCCGGAGGGGCGACGGCTGGGTCAAGCTCGTCGGCGACTGGATCGACCGGGAGGCGGGCGACCTCACCGCCTGCTGGCCGCGCCCCGAGGTCGAGGCGGCCATCGCGGAGGCGCACCGGCTCGGCGCCCGCGTCACCGCGCACTGCTTCGCCGAGGACTCGCTGCGGGACCTCGTGGAGGCGGGCATCGACTGCATCGAGCACGCCACCGGGCTCACCGAGGAGACGATCCCGCTCTTCGCCGAGCGGGGCGTCGCCATCGTCCCGACCCTGGTGAACATCGCGACCTTCCCGCACCTCGCCGACGGAGGCCAGGAGAAGTTCCCCCGCTGGTCGGCCCATATGCGCCGGCTCCACGCGCGCCGGTACGACACGGTCCGCGCGGCCTTCGACGCGGGCGTGCCCGTCTTCGTCGGCACCGACGCGGGCGGCTCCCTCGCCCACGGCCTGGTCGCCGAGGAGGTCGAGGAGCTCACCAAGGCGGGCATCCCGCCGATCGACGCGCTCGCGGCCACCGCCTGGGGGGCCAGGGCCTGGCTGGGCCGCCCCTCCCTGGAGGAGGGCGCCCCGGCCGACCTCGTCGTCTACGGCGAGGACCCGCGCGCGGACGTCCGCGTCCTCGCGGCACCGCGCCGGATCGTCGTCAACGGCCGGGTGGTGGGCTGAGCCCGGGCCGGTCCCGCAGGGGGCTCAGCGGCTCAGGAACCCGAGCCGGGCCGTCTTCGCCGCTGAGCCCGGGCAGGTCCCGCCGGGCGCTCAGCGGCTCAGGAACCCGAGCCGGGCCGTCTTCGCCGGGATGAAGACCTCCGGCAGGTCCACCTCGGGCAGCACGACCTCGGGGCCGAGCTCGAAACCGGCCCGTACGAGCCGGGCGAGCGCCTTGTCGTTGGCGGCGTCCGGGTCGACGACGATCCGGGTGCGGTCGGTCAGCGCGAAGTCGACGAGCGCGACGAGCAGCCGGCCCGTGAAGCCCGGCTGCGGGGCGACCCCCGGGGCCACGAGGAGGTGCACCCCGATGTCCCCCGGCCGTACCTCGTAGCACTCGCTCACCCGGTCGGCCTCGGGGTCGTACGTCTGGAAGAGGGCGACCGGCTCCCCGTCCCGGCTCACCAGGTAACCGTGGTGCGTGGTCAGCGAGTCGAGGTGGGCGTAGATCTCCCGGACCTGCTCGACGGTGGTGCCGGCCATGCCCCAGAAGCGGGCCCGCTCCTCGTTGACCCAGCCGTGCAGGAGCGGGGCGTCGCCGTCGGGGTCGACGGGCCGGACCGTGACGGTCCCGAAGTCCTCGACGGTCTGGACGTGTACGGCGGTGGTCATCCCTGCTCCTTGGTGAGGTTCTGCCAGCCGGTGGTGACGGGGGCGAGCTCGCCCCGCAGCCACAGGGGGAGTTGGTCGCGGTGGTGCGGGTCGCCGGGGACCCCGGACGCGCCGAACGGCACGATCCAGCGGCTCCGTTCCCGGTCGGCGAGGTCCCAGACGTAGCGCGCGGCGGAGGCGCGGGCACTGCGGTCGGTCCAGCCGGGCACGCTGGACGTGGAGAGCACGCAGTCGTGGTCCCCGCCGAGCCCCGGCCACCCCGCGTCGTCCGGGTCGGGCAGCGCCTGCCAGGGCGCGAGCCGGTGGGTCACGCCCCAGGCGGCGGGCCGCTCACCGGCGCCGGTCTCGTCGAGCGCCTCGCGCACGATCCGGTCGACGTCCCCGGCGGGCACGGGCCCGGCGACGAGCAGCGTCTCCAGGGCGAAGGCGACGCGCGGCCCGAGCGCGAGCCAGGGACGGAAGAGCTCGGGGTACGGGGCGGGGTCGCGCAGCGCCGCGAAGGCCTCGTGCGCGGCGAGGCGGCGCACGACGGCCCCGCGCACGGCCGCGTAGAGACCGGCGTCGGCGCTGTCCGCGTCCATCCGGCGGTCCCAGGCGAGCAGCCGCTCCCGGACGCCGGCGCCGGCGGGGGAGAGGCCCTCGTCCGCGCGGCGCACGGCGGCCAGGAGGCGGGCCGCCGAGGGGTTGTCGGTGTCCGAGTGGATCGCGGCCGTCGTCTCCGGGGTCCAGGCCGTCGAGGCGCCGAGCAGCGCGTCGATCCGGGCCGCCCGGTGCGGCGGGGCGAACTCGACGCCCAGGGGCGCGGCGAGCCCCCGGGCGTTGGCCATCACGGCGTGGCCGTTGACCTCGGCGCGGGGGAGCGGCGCCGGGGCGTCGGCCCAGGCGTGCGCCGGGTCCCAGGCGGGCACGATCCGCAGGGAGTTGTCCCGGTGCCGTACGGGGACGTGGCCGGCGACCCGGTGCAGGAGCCCGCCCTCGGTGTCGGCGGCCTGGACGACGTTCACCGGCTCGACCCAGCCGTCGAGGGCCGCGTCCACGTCGGCGACGGTCCGGGCGCGCAGCAGCGCGGGCAGCACCCCGAAGCCGAGCTCACCGGTGACCCGGGGCGGGTACCGCAGGGCGAGGGCTTCCCGGGCGTCGGCCGCGGGACCGTCCGTGTCGGTGATCACCGGTCCCCGGGCCGTCTCGATCACCTCGACGACCACCGGGTCCGCGCCCGCGACCTCGATCGTCTCCGGGTGCACGGCCGCCGGGGCCCAGCCGTCCGGGCCGAGGGCCTCCACGGTGCCGTCGGGGAGCCGGCGGAGCCGTTCCCGGTAGAGGTCCTGGTAGTCCGCCTTCGCGTTGGTGATCGCCCAGGCCACCGGCCCGGTGTGGCCGAAGTGGGCGAGTCCCGGGACGCCGGGCACGGCGAGGCCGACCACGTCGTACGCGGGGCAGGCGAGCCGGATCTGCTGGTAGACGCCCGGCGCCTCGATGAACCGGTGCGGGTCGCCGGCCACCAGGGCCGCCCCGCTGGCGGTCCGTCCGCCGGCCACGACCCAGCCGTTGGAGCCCGCGGTGCCGGGGCCGTCGGTGGCGAAGAGCTCCGTCCACTCCTCGCCGAGCCGCCGGGCGACCTCGTCCCGCCACAGCTTGGTGGGGAAGCCGGCGAAGAGGATGTGGGTGGAGAGCCAGACGGCGAGCGGGGTCCAGGGCTCCCAGCGGCCGGGCGCGAGGCCGGTCTCGGCGAACTCGGGTGCGCGGCCTGCGCCTTCGGCGAGACCGTCGTTGACCCCGTCCACGTACGCGCGTACCCACGCGGCCGTCGCCGTGTCGGTCTCCGCGAGCCGGTCGAAGCAGCGGCGGGCGGTGTCGGCGAGCCGGACCCGGCGGGCGAAGGTGTCCCAGCCGAGCTCGGCGGCGCCCAGGAAGGCGGCGCTGGTGCCCTGGGCCCGGTGGCGCTCGACCTCCAGCTGCCAGGCGCGGTCGCGGGCGGTGACCCGCCCCTGGGCGAAGGCCAGTTCGTCCGGGTCCCCGGCGCGCAGATGGGGGACGCCCCAGGCGTCCCGGTAGACCTCGATGCTCACGGAGAGGGAGACCCTTCTTAGGTTAGGCTGGCCTAAATTAGCCTACAGGAGTCCGGGAGTCGTCCCTCTCGCCGGGTTGACGATCCGTGACCCGCGGCCGCCGCTGATCGTTCTCACCGAATCCGCCCGCACCTCCCCGTACGAAACACGCGGGACGGCCGGGAACGGTTGTGTCGAGAAAAATCGAAAAAGAACACGGAAACCCCCCTTTGGAGTGAACTCACCTCAGGCGACTGCCGGTTCACTCTCCGTGCGTAAAGATTCCGGTGTCTCAAGTCGCCGAGGCCGTGCCGACCCACCGTCCCCGTGGTGAGCGGCCGGCGACGCCATGTCTCCTGTGGGGGTTCCACATCTTGAACAGCAACACCTTCCGCCTGCCCGTACGCCGCTCCGCGGCCGCCGCGACCGTCGCCGCCCTGGCCGTCGGCCCCGTGCTCCTCGCGGCCCCGGCGGCGCACGCCACGGGCGGCGAAGGGCGCGCCACCGCCGTCGTGCTGCGGGCCGGCCTCGACGTCTCCCTCCTCGGCAAGACCGTGAACGTGCCGGTCCGGACCTCCCTCAACGAGGTCGAGGCGCCCGAGAGCGAGAACGAGACCGCGCTCTCCGTGAAGGTGCAGGGAGCCGAGGGCGGGAAGCCGGTCGACCTCCTCAAGGCCGATGTCGCCACCGCGGACGCGACCGTGGACGAGAAGAAGGCCGAGGGGTACGTCAACCTCGTCAAGGCCCGGGTCCACGTCCCCGGCATCCCGCTGCTCTCCCTGATCGAGGTCGAGAAGGTCACCTCCAAGGCGCTGTGCGAGGTGGGGAAGAAGCCGGTCGCCCAGTCCAACGTCCTCGGTCACGTCACCGTGTTCGGCAAGAAGACCACCCTGTCCGCGGCCGGCCGGACCCAGGTCGCCGTGCCGGGCGTCGGCGAGGTCACCCTGGACCTCTCCCGTACCTCCACGACCTCCCGCACCGCCGCGGCCACGGCCCTCGAACTCAAGGTGGCGGTCAACCCGCTGAAGCTCGGCGTCGCCGAGGTCAACGGCACCGTGACCCTCGCCGAGGCCACCTGCGAGACGCCCAAGGGCACGGCCCCGACCGAGAAGCCCACGGAGCAGCCGACCGGGAAGCCCACCCAGCAGCCCAGCGAGCGGCCGACCCAGCAGCCCTCGGTCGAGCCGAGCGACGCCGGCGGCATCAAGACCAACAGCGGCGGCACCACGCCCACCGAGAACCTCGCCGAGACCGGCGGCAGCTCCACCACCCCGTACATCGCGGCCGGAGCGCTCGCCCTCCTCGTCGCCGGCGGCGGCGCCCTCGTCGTGACCCGCTCGCGCGCCCGCAACCGCGGCTGACGGTCCGAGGGGGAAGCGCCGGGGGGCGCCAGGAGGGGGAACAAGGGTCCGGGGAGGGCGGCGGTGACGACACCGCCCTCCCCGGGCCCTTCCGCCCGTCTCCCGGGACCGTACGGCTCAGCCGCAGATCAGCAGCGCCTGGTCGAGCGCCTGCAGGAAGCGGTTCGTCGTCGCCCGGTCCCGGACCGCGAGCCGCAGCCAGTTCCGGTCGAGCCCCGGGAACGTGTCGCCCCGGCGGGCCGCGAACCCCAGCGCCCGCAGCCGCTCCCGGACCACGTCCGCCCCTTCGATCCGCAGCAGCACGAAGGGGCCCTCCGAGCCCGGCACCGTCCGCACCTCGTCGAACTCCGCGAGCCCGGCGAGCAGATGGGCCCGCTCCACCCCGATCCGGTACGCCGCGTGCTCCGCCTCCGCGAGCGCCGCCCGCGACATGCACGCCTCCGCCGCCACCAGGGCCGGCGTCGACACCGGCCACAGCGGCTGGGTCCGCTCCAGGGCCGCGATCGTCTCCGGCTCGGCCAGCACGTACCCGATCCGCAGCCCGGCGAGCCCCCAGGTCTTCGTGAGGCTCCGCAGCACCACGAGTCCCGGCACGTCCGTCCGCCCGGCCAGCGACTCCCGCTCGCCCGGCACCGCGTCCATGAACGCCTCGTCCACCACCAGGACCCGCCCCGGCCGGGCGAGCGCGGCGATCGAGGCGGCCGGATGCAGCACGGAGGTCGGGTTGGTGGGGTTCCCGATCACCACCAGGTCGGCGTCCTCAGGAACCGCCGCCGGATCAAGACGGAAACCGTCCTCCTCGCGCAGCAGCACCCGGCGCACCTCGTGCCCGGCGTCCCGCAGCGCCGCCTCCGGCTCGGTGAACTGCGGATGCACCACCACCGGCCGCCGCACCGGCAGCGCCCGCGCCAGGAGCACGAACGCCTCCGCCGCGCCCGCCGTCAGCAGCACCCGGTTCGAGGGCAGGTCGTGCCGCTCGGCGACCGCCGCCCGCGCGGACCGGCCGTCCGGATAGGCCGCGAGGCCGGTCAGCGAGTCGGCGATCCGCTCCCGCAGCCAGTCCGGCGGGGTGTTCGTCCGGACATTGACCGCCAGATCGATGAGTTTCTCGTCCCTGACCTCGGCGTCACCGTGGTGACGCAGGTCGTGGGCGTCGGTATGCGCGTGGGTGTCCATGGCCGCCGTCGTGTGGGGGGTGGGGATGGTGGGGGGTGAGCCAGGCTCGCCAGCGATGTACCCGTGCGTCAAGGGCAACAACCGTGCGACGGACGTCACTTCGTTCGGACGAAACGGGAGGAAAGCGGCGATCGCGCAGGTCGCGCGCCGTGATTTCCGCTTCGGCACCAGCAACACGACCCCGGAGGTGTCCGCCGCCCCCGCCGCAAGCAGCGCCGCCGCCTCCGCCACGGACGCCGTGCCCGTCGCGGCCAGCGGCAGCGCCGACGGATGCGGTACGGGTACGGCCGCCAGCTCGCCGGCCGTGAACCCGCGCACCGGCACCCCCAGTGCCGCGGCGGCCGCCACGATCCCCGGCTCCGCCGCCCGCGCGTCCAGCGTGCCCAGCGACCCGACGTCGGCGCGCGTCAGCCCCGCCTCCCGCAGGACCGCGTCCACCAGCGCGAGGACCTCGTCCACCGGAACGCCCGACCGGGCCCCGACGCCGAGGTGCGCGGACGCCGTCCCATCGGATAGCAAAGGCCCATGGCTGTAGTCGTCGCGCTCGGCGCGTTCCTCATGACGCTCTTCGGCGGCTGGGTCGCCGGGCGCGTCACCGACCGCCGCCACCTCGTCCTCGGCCTCGCCGGCGGACTCATGCTCGGCGTCGTCGGACTCGACCTCCTGCCGGAGGCCCTGGAGGCCGCGGGGAAGAAGGTCTTCGGCGTCCCCGAGGCCCTGCTGCTCTTCGTCGGCGGCTTCCTCTTCGCCCACGTCGTCGAGCGGCTCCTCGCCGTCCGCCGCGCGGCGCACGGCGTCGGCGCCGACGAGCGGGTTCCCCAGGTCGGCCTGACGGCGGCGGCCGCGATGGTCCTCCACAGCCTCATGGACGGCGTCGCGCTCGGCGCCGCGTTCCAGGTCGGCGGCGGCATGGGCGCCACCGTCGCCCTCGCCGTCATCACCCACGACTTCGCCGACGGCTTCAACACGTACACGATCACGAGCCTCTACGGGAACGCCCGCCGCAAGGCCGTCACGATGCTCGTCGCGGACGCCGTCGCCCCGATCGTCGGCGCCGGACTCGCCACGCTGTTCACCCTTCCGGAGGAACTGCTCGGCTGCTATCTCGGCTTCTTCGGCGGCGCCCTGCTCTACCTCGCCGCCGCCGAGATCCTGCCGGAGGCCCACCACACGCACCCGGCCCGCTCCACCCTGCTGTGCACGGTGGCGGGCGTGGCCTTCATCTGGCTGGTGGTGGGCGTCTCCGGCGGCTGAACTCACGCGCAGTGCTCCACGAACCGCGCGGCGACCTCCGGGGAGCCCGCCCAGTGGGTGTGCACATAGCTGGCGTGCACCCCGCCCTGCACGAAGCCCTCCACCCGTCGCTCCGGCTGCCGCAGCCCCCAGGCCGCCAGCGGCCCGGCGCCCGGCTCGATGACGGTGCGGTGGAACTCGTGGCCGCGCAGCCGTGCCCCGGCCGGCGCGAGGACGCTGTCGTTGACCGCGACCGCGTCCCGGTAGCCGAGCGTGAGCCGCGCCGACATCCGCGCGTCGGCGTCGAGCACGCCGCACATCGGGTGCCCGTCCAGGGACCGCGCCAGGTAAAGGAGCCCGGCGCACTCGGCGGCGACGGGCGCGCCGGACGCCGCGAGCTCGGCGACGGCCTTGCGCAGCGGCTCGTTGGCGGAGAGCTGCTCGCCGTACATCTCGGGGAAGCCGCCGCCTATGACGAGCCCACGGGTCCCCTCGGGGAGGGCCTCGTCCCGGAGCGGGTCGAAGGTGACGACCTCGGCGCCGGCGGCCTGGAGCAGCTCGGTGTGCTCGGCGTACGAGAACGTGAACGCGGCCCCACCGGCGACGGCGACGACGGGCCGAGGTGTGGGCATACGTTCCGCCGGGGCGATGGGGGTCCCCCCTGCTCGAGCGAAGCCGAGAGCTTGGGGGAGGGTGGGCACACCGGAACCACCGGCGTGCAGCCGCTCCCCGACCTCAGCCACCCACGGCTCGGCGTGCAGCTCGGGCGCGCTGCGGGCCAAGGCCAGCAGCGCCTCCAGGTCGCACCCCTGCCGCACCTGCTCCGCCTGCGCCGCCACAGCTTCGACGGCCTGCGCCTGCCGCTCGGCAACCGGCACAAGCCCGAGGTGCCGCGACGGCGTCGCGACGGCGGGCGCCCGCCGCAGCACACCCAGCACCGGCACCCCCGACTCCCCGAGCGCCTCCCGCAGCAGGTGCTCGTGCCGGTCCGTGGCGACCTTGTTGAGGATCACGCCCCCGATCCGCACCTCCGGGTCCCAGGACGCGAACCCGTGCACGAGCGCGGCGACCGACCGGGACTGGGAGGAGGCGTCCACGACGAGGACGACCGGCGCACGCAGCAGCTTCGCCACCTGCGCGGTGGACGCCAGCTCGCCCTGGTCGGCGGCCCCGTCGTACAGGCCCATGACCCCCTCGACCACGGCCAGGTCGCAGCCGCGCGACCCGTGCAGGAAGAGCGGCGCGATCTGCCCCGTACCGCACATGTACGCGTCGAGGTTGCGGCCCGGGCGGCCGGTCGCGAGCGCGTGGTAGCCGGGGTCGATGTAGTCGGGGCCGACCTTGTGCGGGGAGACGGCCAGACCACGGCCGGCGAACGCGGCCATGAGGCCGGTCGCGACCGTGGTCTTGCCCGCGCCGGACGACGGCGCGGCGATGACGAGACGTGCTACCACTCGATGCCCCGCTGGCCCTTCTGACCGGCGTCCATCGGGTGCTTGACCTTGGACATGTCGGTGACGAGATCGGCGAAGTCGACGAGCTCCTGCGGGGCGTTGCGGCCGGTGATGACGACGTGCTGGGAGCCGGGACGGTCGCGCAGCACCTCGACGACCTCCTTGACGTCGATCCAGCCCCAGTGCAGCAGGTAGGCGAACTCGTCGAGGACGTAGAACTTGTACGTCTCGGCGGCGAGGTCCCGCTTGACCTGCTCCCAGCCCTGCCGTGCCTTCTCCTCGTGCGTGATCTCGCCCTCGGCGACCTCGCGCTGGATCCAGGACCAGCCCTCGCCCATCTTGTTCCAGGTGACCGTGCCGCCCTTGCCGGTCTCGCCGAGCGCCTTGAGGGCGTTCTCCTCGCCGACCTTCCACTTGGCGGACTTGACGAACTGGAACACCCCGATCGGCCAGCCCTGGTTCCAGGCGCGCAGCGCCATGCCGAACGCGGCGGTCGACTTCCCCTTGCCGACGCCGGTGTGCACCATGACCAGCGCCCGGTTGCGGCGCTGACGGGTGGTGAGGCCGTCGTCGGGCACGACGGTCGGCTGTCCCTGCGGCATTAAGCGGCCCTCCTGGTGGCGTTGTCTGCTTGTACGTCTCTGACGAGGCCGGCGATCGAGTCGGCGCGCAGCTCGTCCAAGGTGACGGCGGTGCCGCCGAGTTCACGCGCCAGGGTCCCGGCGAGCCCGAGGCGCACCGGGCCGGTCTCGCAGTCCACGACCACCGAGGCCGTGCCGTCGGCGGCGTGCAGTCGCGCGGCCCGGGCGGCGAGCGCCACCGGATCGCCCGAGGCCCGCCCGCCGGTCGCCCGCCCGTCGGTCACGACGACGAGCAGCGGGCGGCGCGAGGGGTCCCGCAGCCGCTCGACCCGCAGTACGTCATGGGCCTTGAGCAGCCCGGCGGCGAGCGGTGTACGGCCTCCGGTCGGCAGCTTCTCCAGGCGGGCGGCGGCCGCGTCCACGGACGAGGTCGGCGGCAGCGCGACCTCGGCGTCCCGGCCCCGGAAGGTGACGAGACCGACCTTGTCGCGCCGCTGGTAGGCGTCGAGCAGCAGCGAGAGGACGGCGCCCTTCACGGCGCTCATCCGCTGCCGCGCCGCCATGGAGCCGGAGGCGTCCACGGCGAAGAGCACGAGGTTGCCCTCGCGGCCCTCCCGGGTCGCCTGCCGCAGATCGTCGCGGCGGACCACCAGACCGGGCCCGGACCGGCCGCGCGCCCGCTGGTGCGGGGCGGCGGCCTGAACGGTCGCGGCCAGGTGCAGCTTGGTCAGCGCGCCCCGGGGCCGGGTGGATCCGGTGGTACGGCCGTGCTCGGTGCGGGCGCGGGAACGGCGCCCGGCGGCGCCCTCGCCGAGACCGGGCACGCTCAGCACCCTCGTACGGAAGGGCTCGCCGGCCTTGACGGCGGCGCGCTCACCGGCGCCGGAGCCCTGCGGGGCGGGGGCGGGCGCGCTCTCCGGCGCCTCGGCGGACTCGGGCGCGGGACCGTCGGGCCCCTCACCCTGCGGCGGTACGCCCCCGCCACCCCCACCCGGACCGCCGTCACCGGGCCCGTCGGGCTCGGGGTCGTCGTCCGGTGCGTCGCCCTTGAACTGCTCCAGGGTCTCGTCGAGCTTGTCCTCGTCGAGGCCGGGCGCGTCGAAGGGCGAGCGCCGGCGGCGGTGGGGGAGGGCCAGGAGCGCGGCCTGCCGCACGTCCTCGGAGGTGACCTCGGTCCGTCCGGCCCAGGCGGCGAGGGCGGTCGCGGTCCGGGCCATGACGATGTCGGCGCGCATGCCGTCCACCTCGAACGCGGCGCAGGTCGCGGCGATCTGGAGCAGCACCGCGTCGCCGAGGGTCACCTGCGGCAGCAACGCCCGGGCGGCGACGATCCGTTCGCGCAGCGCGGCCTCCTCGCCGGCCCAGCGGGCGGCGAAGGCGGCGGGGTCGTCCTCGAACGCGAGGCGCCGCCGGACGACCTCGACCCGCTGCTCCGGGTCCCGGGAGGCGGCGACCTCGACGGTGAGCCCGAACCGGTCGAGGAGCTGCGGCCGCAGCTCGCCCTCTTCGGGATTCATGGTCCCGACGAGCAGGAAGCGGGCCGCGTGCCGCACGGAGACGCCTTCGCGCTCGACGTGGGAGGCGCCCATGGCGGCCGCGTCGAGCAGATGGTCGATCAGGTGGTCGCTCAGCAGGTTGACCTCGTCGACGTAGAGGATCCCCCGGTGCGCGGCGGCGAGGAGCCCCGGCTCGAAGGCCTTCACGCCCTCGGCGAGGGCCTTCTCGATGTCGAGCGAGCCGACGAGCCGGTCCTCGGAGGCGCCGACGGGCAGCTCGACCATCCGCGCGGCACGCGCGGTGCCGGGCGCGTCGCCGTGCGGCCCGTCCGGGCAGCCCGGGTCGGGGGAGGCCGGGTCACAACTGAACCGGCAGCCCGCGACCACCGGAACCTCCGGCAGCAGCTCGGCGAGCGCACGGACGGCGGTGGACTTGGCGGTCCCCTTCTCACCCCGCACGAGCACCCCGCCGACGGCCGGGCTGACGGCGTTCAGCAGCAGCGCGAGCCGCAGGTCGTCCATGCCGACGACGGCGGTGAACGGATAGCGGGTGCTCATCGGGTGGTCACTCCTTCGATAGGTACGGATGCCGGGACCGCGCGGCCGCTCACGGCGCACCCGGCGGCACGAACGGCAGCCCCGTCGGCGCGCCGTTCTCGATCAGCCGGAGCAGCGCGTCCGTGTCCGCGTGTTCCTCGATCAGGTCGCCGAGCCGGTCGAGCTGCTCCTCCCGCAGCGCGCCGAACGAGGTGTCCGGCGCCGGGACGAACCGGCGTCCCGCCGCCGCCGCGACCTCCCGCAGGAACGCCCGGCGGAAGCCGTCGCTCTCCAGCGAGCCGTGCCAGTGGGTGCCCCACACGGAGCCGACCCGGCAGCCGTCCAGGAACGGTTCCCCGCCGTCCACGGTGGCGACGCCGTGGTGGATCTCGTACCCCTCGACCCGCTCGCCGAGCGCCTCGCCGACCGGCCGGGCGAGGGTCTTCTCGACCCCGAAGCGGATCCGTACGGGCAGCAGCCCGAGTCCGTCGACCACGCCGGCCTTCGACTCGACCTCGTCCTCGATGCGTTCGGCGAGGGCCTGGAAGCCGCCGCAGATGCCGAGCACCGGCCGGCCCTCGGCCGCGCGCCGGACGAGGGCGTCCGCGAGCCCCCGCTCCCGCAGCCAGGCCAGCGCCTTGACCGTCCCCCGGGTGCCGGGCACGACGACCAGGTCGGCGTCGACGAGCTCCTCGGGCCGGTCCACGAACCGGACGACGACGCCCGGTTCGGCGGCGAGCGCGTCGACGTCCGTGAAGTTGGACATCAGCGGTACGGCGCAGACGGCGACCCGCAGCACGTCCTCGCCGACCGGCGGTGCGACGACCGACTCGCGGACGGTGCCGCGCAGGGACACCCGCAGGCCGTCCTCCTCGTCGATGCCGAGCCCGTGCGCGTACGGCAGGACACCGAAGGTCCGGCGCCCGGTGAGCCCGTGCAGCATGTCGAGGCCCGGTTCGAGGAGCGTCACGTCGCCGCGGAACTTGTTCACCAGATAGCCCGCCACCAGCGCCTGGTCCTCGGGCGCGAGCAGCGCCGTCGTCCCGAAGAACTGGGCGAAGACCCCGCCCCGGTCGATGTCCCCGACCACGACGACGGGCAGCTTCGCGGCGCGCGCGATGCCCATGTTCACGATGTCCGTGCGCCGCAGGTTGATCTCGGCCGGACTGCCCGCCCCCTCGCAGATCACGGCGTCATACGTGCCCCGGAGTTCCTCCAGGCACGCCATCACCGGCTCGAAGAGCGTCTGCTGCCGGCCACCGTGGTAGCCGCGGGCGCTCATCTCGCCGACCGGCTTGCCCATGAGGACGACCTGGCTGGAGCGGTCGCTGCCGGGCTTGAGCAGCACCGGGTTCATCAGCGCGGTCGGTTCGACCCGCGCGGCCTGCGCCTGCATGGCCTGCGCGCGGCCGATCTCGGCGCCCTCCCGGGTGACGAAGGAGTTGAGGGACATGTTCTGTCCCTTGAACGGCGCGACCTTGACGCCCCGCCGGACCAGCCAGCGGCAGATGCCGGCCGTGACGACGCTCTTGCCCGCGTCGGACGTGGTCCCGGCGACGAGCAGCCCCCCACCCCTCATGCGTTCCTCCGCTTCAGCGCGCTCGCGATCATGCGGCCGCCGACGCAGGCGGCCAGGGTCAGTCCGGTGATCCGGCGGGAGAGCCGGACCGCGCGGTCGATGTCGGCGACCTCGACGGGCCGCCCCCCGCCGTTGAGGACGGGCCGGTGCTCGACCCGTCCGGCGTACGAGAGGGTGCCCCCGAGCCGTACGCCGAGGGCGCCCGCGAAGGAGGCCTCGACGGGGCCCGCGTTGGGGCTCGGGTGCTTCGCGGCGTCCGCCCGCCAGGCCCGTACGGCCCCGCGCGGGTTCCCGCCGGCGACGGTCGCCAGGGCGGCGGTCAGCCGGGCGCCGGGCCAGCCGGCCACGTCGTCGAGGCGGGCCGAGGCCCAGCCGTACCTGCGGTACCGGGGGGACTTGTGGCCGACCATCGCGTCGAGGGTGTTCACCGCGCGGAAGCCGACCAGGCCCGGCACGCCCGCGACCGCTCCCCAGAAGAGGGCGCCCACGACCGCGTCGGAGGTGTTCTCGGCGACGGATTCGACGACGGCGCGGGCCATCGCGGGACCGTCGAGGGACTGCGGGTCGCGTCCGCACAGGTGCGGCAGCCGTTCCCGGGCGACCTCCAGGTCCCCGGCGGCGAGGGCGCCGCCGATCGCCCTGGCCTCGCGGCCCAGGGTCGTACCGCCGACGACGGCCCAGACCGAGGCGGCGGTGAGGGCGGCGGAGGCGGCGCGGCTGCCCCGTACCGTACGGGCGGCGAGGGCGCCGGCGGCGACGGTGGCACCGGCGCAGACGGCGGTGTGCAGGGCGCCCCAGCCGCGGTGGTCGTGCCAGAGGGCCTTCTCGACCCGGCCCGCGGCCCGGCCGAAGGCGGCGACGGGGTGTCCGCGGCGGGGATCGCCGAGGAGCAGGTCGACGGCGAGACCGGCGGCGGCGCCGTACGCGAATCCGTCCGGGGAGAGGCGGCTGGCTCTGGAGAAGCTCGGGCTGCGGCCGGGCATGGCGCTGTGTCCTCACTCAGGGTCCGCGCCCTGGATCGACGTGACCGGCGGCGAGAGTTCCTGACTCCCGGACCCGTGGGATCCGGTCACAGTGGCGGGACCGCGCCGGAATCGCACCGGACTTCCTCTACTGCCGCCGTAATGGCCTCGGCAGTCCACCACGGCCCGAGAACAGCCGTCAACTCACCCTTGACCTGCACCGCGTCACTGTGCGAAGCACCACAAACACGACGGCGGGGGGGGGGGGGGGGGGGGGGGGGGGGGGGCCCGCCCCCCCCCCCCCCCCCCCCGCGCGCCGGCGCGGGGGGGGTGGGAGGATGGAGGGC
>NZ_JBSHDU010000123.1:0-17094 GCF_053616475.1 Streptomyces sp. NPDC055815
GGTCCAGGCGCGGAACGCGGAGGCGCCGGCAGGGGCGCCGTTCCGTTGTGCCCACCCGTTCCGCCCCAGCGGAACGATTGCCCACAACGGCGGAAGCGCGCCCACAACGGCGGAAGCGCGCCCGCAACGCGCTACGCCCCCGGCGGTACCGCTCGGCCCCGGCTTATCGACCACGCCACCACCCCCGCCGCCAGGACCCCCGAGCCCGCCAGGACCGAGCCGACCGGGAGGGCGAAGGCGAGGGTGCCGCAGCCGGCGAGGCCGAGCGCGGCGAGGGCGCGGTTCCGGCCGCCCAGGGTCCAGGCGGAGGCGTTCGCGATGCCGTAGTAGACGAGCACGCCGAACGACGAGAAGCCGATCGCGCCCCGTACGTCCACCGTCGCCGCCACCACGGCCACCACCGCGCCCACCGCGAGCTCCGCCCGGTGCGGCACCTGGAAGCGCGGGTGGACGGCCGCGAGGGCCGTCGGCAGGTAGGCGTCCCGGGCCATCGCGAGGGTCGTACGGGACACCCCGAGGATCAGCGAGAGCAGCGAGCCGAGCGCCGCGACGGCCGCGCCCACCACGACCAGCGGCACCAGCCAGTCGGCGTGCGCCGCGCGGGCCGCGTCGGCGAGCGGTGCGGGGGAGGCGGCGAGGGATGCCGGGCCGAGGACGGTGAGGACGCTGACCGCGACGAGTCCGTAGACGGCGAGCGTGAGGCCGAGGGCGAGCGGCACCGCCCGGGGGATGGTGCGGGCCGGACCGCGGACCTCCTCGCCGAGCGTGGCGATCCGCGCGTACCCCGCGAATGCGAAGAAGAGCAAACCCGCGGCCTGGAGCACGCCACCCGTGGTGAGCTCCGTGCCGACCGTCGGGATCCCGCTGCCGCCCGCCCCGAAGGAGACGGCGACGACACAGGCGAGCACCGCGAGGACCACCGCCACGATCACCCGGGTGAGCAGCGCCGACTTCTGAACTCCCCCGTAGTTGACGGCCGTCAGGGCCACCACGGCGGCGACCGCCACCGCGTGCGCCTGCTCCGGCCACACGTAGGTCCCGACCGTGAGGGCCATGGCCGCGCAGGAGGCCGTCTTGCCGGCGACGAACGCCCAGCCCGCCAGGTACCCCCAGAAGGAGCCCAGGCGTTCGCGACCGTACACGTAGGTGCCGCCGGAGGCCGGGTAGAGGGCGGCGAGCCGGGCCGAGGCCATGGCGTTGCAGTACGCGACCACGGCGGCGACGCCGAGCGCCCAGAGCAGCCCCGCCCCGGAGCCGGCCGCGTCCGCCGCGGGCCCGAGCGCGACGAAGATCCCCGCCCCGATCATCGAGGCGAGGCCGATCACGACCGCGTCGAAGAGGCCCAGGGAGCGGCGGAGTTCCGGTGTCATGCTCCGCACATTAGACGCTGAGGCCGGTCTCCCTGAGCGTGATGTTCAGGCGCCCGGTGAGGCCGAGCGCGGGTTCGGCCGTCCCCGGGAACACCTTGGGGACCCCGTGGTGAACCCATCGCGAAGCCCCGCCGAAGACGAAGAGGTCGCCGGAGACGAGGTCGACGTCCTGGTAGGGCCTGCCGCGGTTCTCCTCGTTCCCGAACCGGAACACGCACCGGTCCCCGAGGCTCAGCGACACCACCGGCGCGCCGGAGCGCTCCTCCCGGTCCTGGTGCATCCCCATGCGCGCCCCCGGCGCGTAGAAGTTCACCAGCGCGGTGTCGGGGGTGAAGCCGCCGTGCTCGCCGTAGGCCTCGACGAGCGCGTCCCGGCCCAGCTCGACCAGCCAGTCGGGCAGTTCGAGCCCGATGGTGTCGAGGTAGCGGTACGGCACCCACTGCCGGCCCAGGGCCAGCGACCGCACCGACATCACGCCGCCGCCGGGCAGCACGGTCTGCCGGTACGGGAAGGGCCCGCGCCCCCACTCCCGGCAGGCGTCCACCAGCTCCCGCTGGCGCGCCAACGGGAGCCACGCGGGCACGTGCACCGCCCCGGGCGCCACCGTGACCCGCTCGCGCGGGAAGAGACCTTCACTCACACGAGGCCCCTGACTCACGCGAGGGCCCCTTCGAGCCCGAGGAGCCGCTCCTTGCGGTCGAGCCCGGCGGCGTACCCGCGGAGGTTCCCGTCGGCCCCGACGACCCGGTGGCAGGGCCGCACCACGAGCAGCGGATTGCGCCCGATCGCGGTGCCCACGGCCCGTACCCCGGCGCCGGCCGAACCGACGCGCCGGGCGATCTCCCCGTACGAGACGGTCGTCCCGTACGGGATCTCCTCCAGGGCCCGCCAGACGCGCCGCTGGAACTCCGTCCCGGCGTCACCGGCGAGCGGCAGGTCGAAGCGGTCGCGGCGCCCGGCGAAGTACTCGCCCAGCTGCCCCGAGGCCTCGGCGAAGGCCTCGGGCGCGAGCGTCCAGCCGTCCTCGACCTCGACGGCGCCCTTCTGCCCCGGCAGGGACAGCGAGCGCAGCACGGCGCGGCCCCCTTCGGCGAGCTCTCCGACCAGGAGCATCTCGCCCAGGGGGCCGTCGACGTACGCGTACACGGTCATGACTGGTTCCTCTCCCCGCACGGGTCTTCCTCGGACCCAGTGTGCGGGGACCACCGAGCCCCGGGCTGGCGGTATTCGGACACGACCCTCACGACCTCACGACAGGGGTCAGCGGTAGTTCACGAACTGGATCGCGAAGTCGAAGTCCTTGCCCTTGAGCAGCGCCTGCACGGCCTGCAGGTCGTCCCGGCTCTTCGAGCTGACGCGCAGCTCGTCGCCCTGGACCTGCGCCTTGACGCCCTTGGGGCCCTCGTCGCGGATGGCCTTCGCGACCTTCTTGGCGTTCTCCTGGGAGATGCCCTCCTGGACGGAGGCGAAGAGCTTGTACTCCTTGCCGGACAGCTGCGGCTCGCCCTCGACGTCCAGCGACTTGAGCGAGATCCCGCGCTTGATCAGCTTGGACTGGAAGATGTCGAGGATCGCCATGACGCGCTCCTCGCCGTTCGCCTGCATCAGGATCTTCTCGCCCGACCAGGAGATCGAGGCGTTGGTTCCCTTGAAGTCGTAGCGCTGGGAGATCTCCTTCACGGCCTGGTTGAGGGCGTTGTCGACCTCCTGCCGCTCGACCTTGGAGACGATGTCGAAACTGGAGTCGGCCATGACTCGTGGCTCCTTGCTCGGATGCTTGGGGTACCCCCAAAGCCTAGGGGGTGAGCCGCCGGCCGAACCGCTGATCAATCCGGTGGCGAACCACCCCCGGGGATCAGGTATTGTTTACGTCGTTGCCGGGGAACACCGCAGAAACGCGGTGAACCAAGGCAGCGAACCCATGGCGATGTGCCCGAGTGGCCAATGGGAGCGGACTGTAAATCCGTCGGCTTAGCCTACCCAGGTTCGAATCCTGGCGTCGCCACGTGAAGAAGGTCCCCGGTGCTTGCACCGGGGACCTTCACTCGTTTCCGGGAGGGGCCGGAGGGTCAGTTGCCCGCCACGTCCTTCACCGCGACCGAGAGCGGGACCGAGCCGGCGATCAGTTCCAGGGTGAGGCCCGCGGTCGCCGGGGTGTCGAGGAGTTCCGCGAGGACCGCGGCCACGTCGTCCCGGGGGATCGGGCCACGGCCCGTATGGGCCTCCAGGCGGACCATGCCCGTGCCCGCGTCGTCCGTCAGGGAGCCCGGCCGCAGGATCGTCCACTCCAGGGCCGTACGGGAGCGGACGTCGTCGTCGGCCGCGCCCTTCGCCCGCAGATAGGCGTCGAAGACCTCGTCGCCCGGGTGGGATGCGTCCGCGCCCATCGACGAGACGACCAGATAGCGGCGCACGCCCGCGCGTTCCGCCGCGTCGGCGAACAGCACCGCTGCCCCGCGGTCCACCGCGTCCTTGCGGGCGGCCCCGCTGCCCGGGCCCGCGCCCGCCGCGAAGACGGCCGCGTCGGCGCCCTGCAGCACCGCGGCGACCATCTCGACCGACGCCGTCTCCAGATCCATGTCGACGGGCTCGGCGCCCGCCTCCCGCAGGTCGGCGCCCTGTTCCGGGTTGCGGATGATCCCCGCGACCTCGTGCCCCGCCGCCGAGAGCAGCCTCTCCAGACGCAGGGCGATCTGTCCGTGTCCTCCAGCGATGACGATGCGCATACTCACGACCGTACGTCGGGTCCGGCCTGAGGGCTTCCCGGCTCGGGCGGCCGCTCCGGGCGCGCCTGACGCGGCAGGTCCAGGGCCGCCGCCGAGTCGCAGTACTCCCGCACCGCGCTCGTCCGCGCCACCACCCGACCCCGGTGCACCACGATCCGGCTGTACGCGAGGGACAGCACGCCCGCCAGGCGCTCGCCGCGCACCGCGAGCAGCTCCGCGGGGAAGCCGGCCTCCACCCGCACCTCCGGCAGCCCCATCACGGCCCGCGCCTCGGCGCTCACCGCCCCGTACGCCTCCTGGGGCGCCAGACCGCCGAGCGAGGCCAGCAGGTACGCCGCCTCCAGCGGGTCCCCGCGCCCCACCGGGTTGGCCACGTCCCGCAGCGTCCCGCCGCCCGCCGCGACCCGCACCCCGGCCGCCCGCAGCAGCCGCACCGGCGCCGCCCCGCGCAGCTCCGTGCCGCCGCAGCCGCCCTGCGGCAGGCACACCACCGTCACCCCGGCCGCCGCGAGCCCGTCCGCCGCCCGGCGGGCCGCGTCGGACGGGAGCCGGGAGAGGCCGGCGCACGGCCCGATCGTCACCCCCGGCCGCAGTCCGCCCGCCATCGCCGCGAGCCGGGCCAGGCGGGCCGTGTCGTCCCCGTCGGTGTGCAGGTCGACCGGGACGCCGTTCTCGGCCGCGACCTCCAGGACCGCCTCCACGTAACCGGCCGGGTCCGGGTCGAGGTCCGGGCAGCCGCCGACCACGCCGGCGCCCATCTTCACCGCGTCCCGCAGCATCGCGAGCCCGTCCGCACCCGCGACGCCGGTGAGCAGCCGGGGCACGGCGACGGCCGTCAGATCGGCGAGGCCGCGCAGCGAGCGCCGGGCCTGGAGCACGGCCTCCAGCGGGCCGAGCCCCTGGACGTCGCCGATGCGCACGTGCGCGCGGAGCGCCGTCGCGCCGTGGCCGAGCTGGAGCAGCGCCGCCTCGGTGGCCCGCCGCTGCACCTCCTCGGGGGCGTACGAGACGGGGCCGGGGGTGTCGGCGGAGAGCGCGGTGTCGGCGTGGGCGTGCGGTTCGGCGGCGGCGGGCAGCAGCAGATAGCCGGAGAGGTCGACCCGCGCGCCCACGGAGGGCAGGCTGCCCGCGGTGCCGACGGCCTCGATGCGGCCGCCGACGAGCCGTACGTCCACGGTCCGTCCGTCGGTGAGCCGCGCGTGGGAGAGCAGGAGCGAGGTCGAGTCGGCGGTGGTGGCGGCCCCGTCCTCGGGCGGCTGGGGCTGCTTGCTGTCGGCTGACATCGGGCTCCTCAAGGCTCCTCAAGATCAAGATCACGCAGCGTGGGGCCGAGCCTAGGGGCGCCCGGAGCGTGCTTCGAGAAGGAGCGCAATAGTCGTACCGATGAGGCCACGAGTGGCGTACGGGACGCCTGGTGAGGGCCGTCGCGAGGCCCCGGGGAAACGGATTTGGGTGATGGGCCGCAGACCGTGTAATGTCTTCCTCGCTCGCCCCAATAGCTCAGTCGGTAGAGCGTCTCCATGGTAAGGAGAAGGTCTACGGTTCGATTCCGTATTGGGGCTCTGGTGAGAGGGATCCCGCCTTCGGGCGGGGTCCGGATCATCAAAGCGGTGTAGCTCAGTCGGTAGAGCAAGCGGCTCATAATCGCTGTGTCACCGGTTCAAGTCCGGTCACCGCTACAGACAGTAGCCGATTGTGGGGTCGGTCCTTCGATCGGCTACTCTTCTATGCGTTCATCCGTCCATCCGTCCGTCAAGGAGCACTCACGTGGCTGCCACCGACGTCCGCCCGAAGATCACGCTGGCCTGCGTGGAGTGCAAGGAGCGGAACTACATCACCAAGAAGAACCGGCGTAACAACCCGGACCGTCTTGAGATGAAGAAGCACTGCCCTCGCTGCAACTCGCACACCGCGCACCGCGAGACGCGCTAATCAGGCTCGTACACGAGGCCGTCCCCACTCGGGGGCGGCCTCGTGTCGTTTGTCGGCTCCCCCCGACAGGCATCGGCAACAAATTCAGCAGGAGGTATCGAGTCCATGGCGCTCGACCAGTCCTTCGTGGGCCGGACCTATCCGCCCACCGCGCCCTATGAGGTCGGCCGCGAGAAGATCCGCGAGTTCGCCGAGGCGATCGGTGACGCCAATCCCGCGTACACCGACACCGAGGCGGCCAAGGCGCTCGGACATTCCGATGTGATCGCCCCGCCCACTTTCGTGTTCGCCATCACATTCAAGGCGGCCGGCGCCGTCATCGAGGACCCGCAGCTGGGCCTCGACTACAGCCGCGTCGTCCACGGCGACCAGAAGTTCGCCTACACCCGGCCGGTACGTGCCGGGGACCGGCTCTCGGTCACCTCCACCATCGAGGCGATCAAGTCCCTCGCCGGCAACGACATCCTCGACATCCGGGGCGAGGTCCACGACGCCTCCGGCGAGCACGTCGTCACCGCCTGGACCAAGCTCGTCTCCCGCGCGCCCGAGGGGGCCTGAGCATGACCGCGAAGATCGCCTACGACGAGGTCGAGGTCGGCACCGAGCTGCCCGCGCAGACCTTCCCCGTGACCCGCGCCACGCTCGTGCAGTACGCCGGCGCCTCCGGGGACTTCAACCCGATCCACTGGAACGAGAAGTTCGCGGTCGAGGTCGGCCTCCCCGACGTCATCGCCCACGGCATGTTCACCATGGCCGAGGCGATCCGCGTCGTCACGGACTGGGCCGGCGACCCCGCCGCCGTCGTCGAGTACGGCGTCCGCTTCACCAAGCCGGTCGTCGTCCCGAACGACGACAAGGGCGCCGAGATCGAGGTCTCCGCCAAGGTCGCCGCGAAGCTGGACGACCAGCAGGTGCGGGTCGACATCACGGCCATGAGCGCCGGACAGAAGGTCCTGGGCATGTCCCGGGCCGTCGTCAGGCTCGCGTAGCAGGAGCGGGGAACCGGTCTCGCGCAGCGCGACCGGGGAACCGGGGGAGGGGTGGCCGCGGAAAGCGGTCGCCCGATCCCCTTGACCAAGTTAGTGATTGAGTACTAACTTAGTCACATGGTCAGGATGAGTGCGGAGGAGCGGCGCGAGAGCGTCATCCGCGCGGCGATGAGCGAATTCAGCCGCGGCGGCTACTACGGCACGTCCACCGAGGCGATCGCCAAGCGCGTCGGTGTCTCGCAGCCGTATCTCTTCCGGCTCTTCCCGGGCAAGAAGGCCATCTTCCTGGCCGCCTCCGAGCGCTGCATCAGCGACACCGTGCGCATCTTTGAAGAGGCCGCGGAAGGGCTGTCCGGCGAGGAGGCCCTGCACGCCATGGCCAACGCGTACACCCGGATCATCGCCGAGGACCCCGACCGGCTCCTGATGCAGATGCAGGTGTACGTGACCGTCGCCGCCGCCGAGGCGGCCGGCGACCACGAGTTCGGCGAGGCCGTACGGGCCGGCTGGACGGGGCTCTGGGAGACCGTCCACCTCGCGCTCGGCGCCGACGCCGAGGAGACCACGACCTTCCTGGCGTACGGGATGCTCATCAACACCCTCGTCGCCATGGGTTTCCCGCCCGAGCACCGGGTCTGGGAGGGGTTCTACCCCTCCGCCCGCCGCCTCGGCCGGCTGGAGAAGTAGCGCCGCCCGCGTTCGCACGTCCCGGCTTTTCTGTGGGCGCGAAAGTTAGTCAGTGATAACTAACATGAGATCTGAGGGGCAGAAATGAGTCAGCCAGCAGCCCGCCGCGGTTCCGCCGCCTGGGCCCTCGTCATCACCAGCGTCGCCGGCTTCATGGCGGCCCTCGACAACCTCGTCGTCACCACCGCGCTCCCGTCCATCCGCGAGGACCTCGGGGGAGCGCTGGACGACCTCGAATGGACGGTGAGCGCCTACACCCTCACCTTCGCCGTCCTGCTCATGTTCGGGGCCGCCCTCGGCGACCGCTTCGGCCGCCGCAGGCTCTTCGTCGTCGGCCTCGCCGTCTTCACCGGCGCCTCCGCCGCGGCCGCGCTCGCCCCCGGCATCGAGGCACTGATCGCCGCCCGCGCCGTCCAGGGCGTCGGCGCCGCGATCATGATGCCGCTCACCCTCACCCTGCTCACCGCGGCCGTCCCGGCCGCCAGACGAGGGATGGCGTTCGGCATCTGGGGCGCCGTCAACGGCCTCGCCGTCGCCTCCGGTCCGCTGATCGGCGGCAGCCTCACCGAGCACATCTCCTGGCAGTGGATCTTCTGGCTGAACGTCCCGCTCGGCCTCGCCCTCCTGCCGCTCGCCCGGCTGCGCCTCGCCGAGTCGCACGGCGCCGGAGCCCGCCTCGACATCGCCGGCACGCTCCTCGCCAGCGGCGGCCTGTTCGGCATCGTGTACGGGCTGATCCGCGGCCCGATCGACGGCTGGACCTCCGCCACCGTCCTCACCGGACTGATCGCCGGCTCCGCGCTCATCGGCGGATTCATCCACCACGGCATCCACAACAAGGCGCCCATGCTGCCCATGCGGCTCTTCCGCAACCGCGCCTTCTCCGGCATCAACGCGGCCAGCCTGCTGATGTTCCTCGGCATGTTCGGCTCGATCTTCCTGCTCAGCCAGTACATGCAGGGCGTTCTCGGCTACTCGCCCACCGAGGCGGGGCTGCGGATGCTGCCCTGGACCGGCATGCCGATGATCGTCGCGCCGATCGCGGGCGCCCTCTCCGACCGGATCGGCGGCCGCCCGGTCGTCGCCGCGGGCCTCGCCCTCCAGGCGATCGGCCTGGCCTGGTTCGCGCTCGTCCTGACGCCCGACGCCTCGTACGCCGTCCAGCTGCCCGCCCTCGTCCTGAGCGGCATCGGCATGGCGCTGTACTTCGCACCCGCGGCCAACCTCGTCATGTCCAGCGTCCGCCCGTCCGAGCAGGGCATCGCGTCCGGCGCCAACAACGCGCTGCGCGAGGTCGGCGGCGCGCTCGGCGTCGCCGTGATGGCCTCGATCTTCTCCGCGCAGGGCGGGTACGAGTCGGGCGAGAGCTTCGTCGACGGCCTGGTGCCCGCGCTGTGGGCCGGCGCCGGGGCGGTGGCCCTGGGCGCGGTGGCGGTGCTCTTCGCCCCGTCACGGCGCCAGGAGGCGCGACGGAAGGCGGAGACGCAGGCCGCGGCCGGGACGGAGCCCGCGGCAGGGGCGGAGTCCGGGGCGGGGGCGGAGTCCGGGGCGGGGGCGGAGTCCGGGGCCGGGAAGCGGCGTCTGATCGACGCGTGACGGCACCCGCGGCACCGCGCCCGCGACGGCCCCGCCACTCCGGGCGGGGCCGTCGCCTTTTCTCCCGCCGCGGATGCGCCCGTACGCTTGAGCCCGTGCAGCAGATCGCAGACGCCCCCCTCGCGCCCCTGACCACCTTCCGGCTCGGCGGGCCCGCCACCCGGCTCGTCACCGCCACCACCGACGACGAGGTGGTCGCGGCCGTCCGCGAGGCCGACGCCGCCGGGACCCCGCTGCTGATCATCGGCGGCGGATCCAACCTGGTCATCGGGGACAAGGGCTTCGACGGCACGGCGCTGCGCATCGCCACCACCGGCTTCCACCTGGACGGCACGCGCCTGGAGCTCGCCGCCGGCGAGGTCTGGACGGACGCCGTCGCGCGGACCGTCGAGGCCGGGCTCGCCGGGATCGAGTGCCTGGCCGGCATCCCCGGCTCGGCCGGCGCGACCCCCATCCAGAACGTCGGCGCCTACGGCCAGGACGTCTCCGCCACCGTCACCGAGGTCGTCGCCTACGACCGGCGCGCCGAGGAGACCGTCACCCTCACGAACGCCGAGTGCGCCTTCTCGTACCGGCACAGCCTCTTCAAGGACCAGCCCGACCGGTACGTCGTGCTCCGGGTCCGCTTCGAGCTCGAGGACGCCGACGGGCTCTCCGCGCCGATCAAGTACGCGGAGACCGCCCGCGCCCTGGGCGTCGAGGCGGGGGACCGGGTGCCGCTCGCCACCGCCCGCGAGACCGTGCTGCGGCTGCGCGCCGGCAAGGGCATGGTCCTGGACCCGGAGGACCACGACACCTGGTCCGCGGGCTCCTTCTTCACCAACCCGATCCTCACGGCGGGGGAGTACGGGACCTTCCTCGCGCGCGTGGCCGAGAGGCTCGGCCCGGACGTCACCCCGCCGGCCTTCCCGGCGGGCGAGGACGGCGCCGTGAAGACCTCGGCGGCCTGGCTGATCGACAGGGCCGGCTTCACCAAGGGGTACGGCTCCGGGCCCGCCCGGATCTCCACCAAGCACACGCTCGCCCTGACCAACCGCGGCGAGGCGACCACCGAGGACCTCCTCGCCCTCGCCCGCGAGGTCGTCGCCGGGGTACGGGACGCCTTCGGGATCACCCTGGTCAACGAGCCCGTCACCGTGGGCGTCGAGCTGTAGCGTCTAGTACGCGACGCCGACGCCCTGCTTGAGCGTCGCCGGGTCGTCGATCATCGCCAGCATCGCGTGCGCCACGTCCGCGCGGGCCAGGGAGCGGCCCCGGGACGGGGTGCCGCCGACGACCTTGCGGTACCGGCCGGTGCCCGGCTTGTTCGTCAGCTTGGGCGGGCGTACGGAGGTCCAGTCGGCTTCGCTCGCGGCGAGGTCCGACTCCATGACCCGCAGATCGGCGTAGACGTCCTTCAGGACGTTGTTGATGATCGCCAGGACGGCCTTGTCGACCAGGGCCTGGCCGTCCGGGACCGGGCCCAGCGGGGCCGCGCTGACCACCAGGAGCCGGCGCGTCCGCTCGGCCTGCATCGCCGTGAGCACCGAGCGGGTGAGGCGCGCCGCCACGCCCGCGTCCGCCCGGCTCCGGGCGCCGAGGCCCGAGAGCACCGCGTCGCGGCCCGCCACGGCCCCGCGCAGGGCCTCCGGGTCGGAGAGGTCGGCCCGGAGGACCGTCAGGCGCGTGCCGGTCACGGTGAGCCGTGCCGGGTCCCGTACCACCGCCGTCACCTCGTGGCCCGTGGCCAGTGCCTGCCGGACGATCTCCTGGCCGATGCCGCCGGTCGCGCCGAAGACTGTGAGCTTCATGTCGCACCCTCCCGGGGTGGGTAAGTGTTCACTCACCCCCAGGGTGAGTGGATACTCACTCAGACGTCAAGCGTGGCTGGAGGATGCATGGAACAGAGGCCGACCCGGACCCGGATCGTCGACGCCGCCCGTGACCTCATGCGGACGGCGGGGCTCGCCCGCACCACCACCAAGGAGATCGCCAAGGCGGCCGGCTGCTCGGAAGCCGCGCTCTACAAGTACTTCAGCAGCAAGGAAGAGCTCTTCCTGACCGTCCTGAACGAGCGCCTGCCCCAGCTCGGCGGACTCCTCGGCACCCTCGTCGCCGACCCCGGCGGCCGCACCGTCGAGGAGAACCTCACCGAGGTCGCCCGGCAGGCCGCGCTCTTCTACGAGCAGACCTTTCCGGTCGTCGCCTCCCTCTACGCCGAACCGCAGCTCAAACGGCGCCACGAGGAGGTCATGCGCACCTACGGCAGCGGCCCCCACAAGCCCATCGAGGGCCTCGCCGCCTACCTCCGCGCCGAGCAGCGGCACGGCCGCGTCAGCCCCGACGCCGACCCGGTGGCCGCCGCCTCCCTGCTCCTCGGGGCCTGTGTGCAGCGCTCCTTCGCCTGGGAGATGAGCCCGGACCGCCGGCCGCCGGACTCCCTCGACGACTTCGCGCGCTCACTCGCCCGCACCCTGCTCCGCGGGATCGGCTAGGCGATCCAGTCGTCGATCCCCGCCAGGAGCTTCGCCCTGACGTCCTCCGGCGCCGCCGAGCCCCGCACCGACTGACGGGCCAGCTCCGCCAGCTCCGCGTCCGTGAACCCGTGGTGCCGCCGCGCGATCTCGTACTGGGCGGCAAGGCGTGAGCCGAAGAGGAGCGGGTCGTCGGCGCCCAGGGCCATCGGGACGCCCGCCTCGAAGAGGGTCCGCAGCGGGACGTCCTCGTGCTTCTCGTACACCCCGAGGGCCACGTTCGACGCCGGGCAGACCTCGCAGGTCACGCCCTTCTCGGCGAGCTTCCGCAGCAGCCGCGGGTCCTCCGCCGACCGCACCCCGTGGCCGACCCGCGCCGCCCGCAGATCGTCCAGGCAGTCCCGTACCGACGAGGGACCCGTCAGCTCGCCGCCGTGCGGGGCCGCGAGCAGGCCGCCCTCGCGAGCGATCGCGAAGGCCCGGTCGAAGTCCCGGGCCATGCCCCGCCGCTCGTCGTTGGAGAGCCCGAAGCCGACCACGCCCCGGTCCGCGAACCGCACCGCGAGCCGGGCCAGGGTCCGCGCCTCGAGGGGGTGCTTCATGCGGTTCGCCGCCACCAGGACCCGCATCCCGAGCCCGGTCTCCCGAGAGGCCGCGTCGACCGCGTCCAGGATGATCTCCAGGGCCGGGATCAGACCGCCGAGATGCGGGGCGTACGAGGTGGGGTCGACCTGGATCTCCAGCCACCCCGAGCCGTCCCTGACGTCCTCCTGGGCCGCCTCCCGGACGAGCCGCTGGATGTCCTCCGGCGCGCGCAGGCAGGAGCGGGCGATGTCGTAGAGCCGCTGGAAGCGGAACCAGCCGCGCTCGTCGGTCGCCCGCAACTTCGGAGGCGTACCGCTGCTCAGCGCCTCCGGGAGACGCACGCCGTACTTGTCGGCCAGCTCGATGAGCGTCGTGGGCCGCATCGAACCGGTGAAGTGCAGGTGCAGATGGGCCTTGGGCAACAGGGTGAGATCGCGTACATGCTCCATTGGCCGATACTGCCGCACCCGAATGGACGAATACAGTCCGTTTCCCCGATCGGGACCTTGCTAGAACGCAAAAACGGGCCCCCGGTTCCGGAGAACCGGGGGCCCGCACCTCAAGAGGATCAGTCGCGCGCCTCGGCGAGCAGCTTCTGGATCCGGGACACGCCCTCCACCAGGTCCTCGTCACCGAGCGCGTACGAGAGCCGCAGGTAGCCCGGGGTGCCGAAGGCCTCGCCCGGGACGACCGCGACCTCGGCCTCGTCCAGGATCAGCGCGGCGAGGTCGACCGAGGTCTCCGGGCGCTTGCCGCGGATCTCCTTGCCGAGCAGCCCCTTCACCGACGGGTACACGTAGAACGCGCCCTCCGGGGTCGGGCAGAGCACGCCCTCGATCTCGTTGAGCATCCGCACGATCGTCTGGCGGCGGCGGTCGAAGGCCTTGCCCATCTCCTTGACCGCGTCCAGGTTGCCGGACACGGCGGCGAGCGCGGCCACCTGCGCCACGTTGGAGACGTTGGACGTGGCGTGCGACTGCAGGTTGGTCGCGGCCTTCACGACGTCCTTCGGGCCGATGATCCAGCCCACGCGCCAGCCCGTCATCGCGTACGTCTTCGCCACGCCGTTGACGACGATGCACTTGTCGCGCAGCTCCGGCAGGACGGCCGGGAGCGAGACGGCCGAGGCGTCGCCGTAGACCAGGTGCTCGTAGATCTCGTCCGTGAGGACCCACAGGCCGTGCTCGACGGCCCAGCGGCCGATCGCCTCGGTCTCGGCCTCGCTGTAGACGGCACCGGTCGGGTTCGAGGGGGAGACGAAGAGGACGACCTTGGTCTTCTCCGTGCGCGCCGCCTCCAGCTGCTCCACCGAGACCCGGTAACCGGTGGTCTCGTCGGCGACGACCTCCACCGGGACACCGCCCGCGAGGCGGATCGACTCGGGGTACGTCGTCCAGTACGGCGCCGGGACGATGACCTCGTCACCCGGGTCGAGGATCGCGGCGAAGGCCTCGTAGATCGCCTGCTTGCCGCCGTTGGTCACCAGGACCTGGGAGGCGTCGACCTCGTAACCGGAGTCGCGCAGCGTCTTGGCGGCGATCGCGGCCTTCAGCTCGGGCAGACCGCCGGCCGGCGTGTAGCGGTGGTACTTCGGGTTCTTGCAGGCCTCGACGGCCGCGTCGACGATGTAGTCCGGGGTCGGGAAGTCGGGCTCACCCGCGCCGAAACCGATCACCGGGCGCCCGGCGGCCTTGAGGGCCTTGGCCTTGGCGTCGACGGCGAGGGTGGCGGACTCGGAGATCGCACCGATCCGGGCGGAGACCCGACGCTCGGTGGGAGGGGTAGCAGCGCTCATACGGGCCATCGTCCCAGACCGCGTCGAGGCCCGGCACACAGGTTTCAAGGACCGGACAGGACCGGTCATTACCGGTCGTACGCGCGTCCTACGGCAGGTCGGCGCGCTTTCTGTTCGACGTAGGGGCCCCGGACCACGTATGCTCACTCCTCGTTGGCCCGCACCGACCACATCTCACGATGCGGTACGTTGGGGGGCACCGACAAAGGGTCGTAGCTCAATTGGTAGAGCACCGGTCTCCAAAACCGGCGGTTGGGGGTTCAAGTCCCTCCGGCCCTGCTACACACACCGCCAGGTGTTGTGCGCATGTACGTACTTCATTGCACCGCCGTGCGGCTCCACCCGGGCGCGGCACGGCCGACCCGGAATCAGGTGAGAGATCGTGACGGACGCCGTAGGCTCCATCGACATGCCTGATGCCGACGACGAGACCGCAGAGTCGAAGAAGAAGTCCCGCAAGGGCGGGAAGCGCGGAAAGAAGGGCCCTCTTGGCCGTCTCGCGCTCTTCTACCGCCAGATCATCGCCGAGCTCCGCAAGGTCGTCTGGCCCACGCGCAGCCAGCTGACGACGTACACCACCGTGGTGATTGTCTTCGTCGTCATCATGATCGGCCTTGTCACCGTGATTGACTATGGCTTCCAGGAAGCAGTCAAGTACGTCTTCGGCTGACTTTTTGTTCCACCCCATCTGTATCGCAGGAAGAAGCAGCCACCGTGTCTGACGCGAACCTGAACGACGCCTTCGAGTCCGAGTCCGTCGAGGACGAGCTGGACATCGTCGAGGCCGCCGACGAGGACGTCGAGGACGTCGAGGTCGACGCTGCTGAGGACGCTGCGGACGAGGACGTCGAGAGCGACGAGGCCGAAGAGGCCGACGAGGACGAGACCGACGAGGTCGAGGCCGAGGTCGAGGACGCCGAGGAAGAGACCGAGGAGGAGGCCGAGCCGGCCGCCCCGGTCGACCCGGTCGCCGCGCTCCGCGAGGAACTCCGCACCCTCCCCGGCGAGTGGTACGTCATCCACACCTACGCGGGCTACGAGAAGCGCGTGAAGGCCAACCTCGAGCAGCGCGCCGTCTCGCTCAACGTCGAGGACTTCATCTACCAGGCCGAGGTCCCCGAGGAAGAGATCGTCCAGATCAAGGGCGGCGAGCGGAAGAACGTCAAGCAGAACAAGCTCCCCGGCTACGTTCTCGTCCGCATGGACCTGACGAACGAGTCCTGGGGCGTCGTCCGCAACACGCCCGGCGTCACCGGCTTCGTGGGCAACGCCTACGACCCGTACCCGCTGACCCTGGACGAGATCGTCAAGATGCTCGCCCCGGAGGCCGAGGAGAAGGCCGCCCGCGAGGCCGCCGAGGCCGAGGGCAAGCCGGCTCCGGCCCGCAAGCTGGAGGTCCAGGTCCTGGACTTCGAGGTCGGCGACTCGGTCACCGTCACCGACGGCCCGTTCGCGACCCTCCAGGCCACGATCAACGAGATCAACCCCGACTCGAAGAAGGTCAAGGGCCTCGTCGAGATCTTCGGTCGCGAGACCCCGGTCGAGCTCAGCTTCGACCAGATCCAGAAGAACTGATCTCACCGTCTTCCGACCAGGTCAGAGTGGCTCTCGAAGCCGCTCTGACCTGCTCGGTTTTTAGCCGCACGTCTATACCCGTTATCGTTGTGCGGTATGCCTGCATCCGGATGACCGGAAGGCGGGCTGAACACTCTCACTAGGACCCGGAGAGAGCAATGCCTCCCAAGAAGAAGAAGGTCACGGGGCTTATCAAGCTCCAGATCAACGCCGGTGCGGCCAACCCGGCCCCGCCGGTCGGCCCCGCGCTCGGTCAGCACGGCGTCAACATCATGGAGTTCTGCAAGGCCTACAACGCCGCGACCGAGTCGCAGCGTGGCATGGTCGTGCCGGTGGAGATCACGGTCTACGAAGACCGCACCTTCACCTTCATCACCAAGACTCCGCCGGCCGCCAAGCTGATCCTCAAGGCCGCGGGCGTGGAGAAGGGCTCCGGCGAGCCGCACAAGACCAAGGTTGCCAAGCTCACGGCCGCCCAGGTCCGCGAGATCGCCACGGTCAAGCTCCCCGACCTCAACGCCAACGACCTGGACGCCGCGTCCAAGATCATCGCTGGCACCGCCCGCTCCATGGGCATCACGGTCGAGGGCTGATCACCCCCCCTCGTGACCTCAGTGGTAGGGCCGGCGCGGCCCGCACCACGACTCCATACCTGAACCAACAGGAGAAGCAGTGAAGCGCAGCAAGGCTCTCCGCTCCGCGGACGCCAAGATCGACCGCGAGCGGCTCTACGCTCCCCTCGAGGCCGTCCGCCTCGCGAAGGAGACCGCCACCACGAAGTTCGACGGCACCGTCGAGGTCGCCTTCCGCCTGGGTGTCGACCCGCGCAAGGCCGACCAGATGGTCCGTGGCACCGTGAACCTTCCGCACGGCACCGGCAAGACCGCCCGGGTCCTGGTCTTCGCGACCGGTGAGCGTGCCGAGGCCGCGATCGCCGCGGGCGCCGACATCGTCGGCTCCGACGAGCTCATCGACGAGATCTCCAAGGGCAACCGCCTGAACGAGTTCGACGCCGTTGTGGCCACCCCGGACCTCATGGGCAAGGTCGGCCGCCTCGGCCGCGTCCTCGGCCCGCGTGGTCTCATGCCGAACCCCAAGGTCGGCACCGTCACCCCCGATGTCGCGAAGGCTGTCAACGACATCAAGGGCGGCAAGATCGAGTTCCGCGTCGACAAGCACTCGAACCTCCACTTCATCATCGGCAAGGTTTCCTTCGATGACACGAAGCTGGTCGAGAACTACGCCGCGGCGCTGGAGGAGATCCTCCGTCTGAAGCCGTCCGCCGCCAAGGGTCGCTACATCAAGAAGGCCGCCCTCACCACCACGATGGGCCCCGGCATCCCGCTGGACTCCAACCGCACCCGCAACCTCCTCGTCGAGGAGGAC
>NZ_JBSHDU010000124.1:0-16374 GCF_053616475.1 Streptomyces sp. NPDC055815
CCCCGGTGCACCGCCGCTGGTGGTGCGGGTCCAGGCGGAGGGAGCCTCTGGCGCCGGCAAGGGCGCCGTTCCGTTGTGCCCACCCGTTCCGCCCCTTGCGGAACGCCTGCCCACAACGGGCAGAAGCGCGCCCACAACGGCAAAGGGTGCGGGCCCGCAAAACGGACCCGCACCCCAAGCAACCGCTACGTCGTCCGACGCCTCCGCGCCCCCGGCCTCCGCTCCGACGGCCGCGTCACCGGATCCCCCGCCTCCAGCGCGGACTCCCGCCGCCGCAGACCGAAGTCCGCCAGGGCCTCCGCCAGCTTGTGGACGGACGGCTCGGGCGAGAGCACGTCGACCCGGAGCCCGTGTTCCTCGGCCGTCTTGGCCGTGGCGGGCCCGATGCAGGCGATGACGGTCACGTTGTGCGGCTTGCCGGCGATACCGACGAGGTTCCGCACGGTCGAGGACGAGGTGAACAGAACGGCATCGAACCCGCCGCCCTTGATCGCCTCCCGCGTGTCCGCCGGCGGCGGCGACGCCCGCACGGTCCGGTAGGCGGTGACGTCGTCGACCTCCCAGCCGAGCTCGATGAGCCCGGCGACGAGCGTCTCGGTGGCGATGTCGGCGCGCGGCAGGAAGACCCGGTCGATCGGGTCGAAGACGGGGTCGTACGGCGGCCAGTCCTCAAGGAGACCCGCCGCGGACTGCTCACCCGACGGCACCAGGTCCGGCTTCACACCGAAGTCGACCAGCGCCGCAGCGGTCTGTTCGCCCACCGCCGCGACCTTGATCCCGGCGAAGGCGCGGGCGTCGAGCCCGTACTCCTCGAACTTCTCCCGTACGGCCTTGACCGCGTTCACCGAGGTGAAGGCGATCCACTCGTACCGTCCGGTGACGAGCCCCTTGACCGCCCGCTCCATCTGCTGCGGGGTGCGCGGCGGCTCGACGGCGATGGTCGGCACCTCGTGCGGCACGGCGCCGTACGAACGCAGCTGGTCGGAGAGCGACGCGGCCTGCTCCTTGGTGCGCGGCACGAGGACCCGCCACCCGAAGAGCGGCTTGGACTCGAACCACGACAGCTGGTCCCGCTGCGCCGGGGCGCTGCGCTCGCCGACCACGGCTATGACCGGCCGGTGGCCCTCGGGCGAGGGGAGGACCTTGCCCTGCTTGAAGACCTGGGCGATGGTGCCGAGCGTCGCGTTCCAGGTGCGCTGGCGGGTGGTCGTACCGGCGATGGTGACGGTGAGCGGGGTGTCCGGCTTACGGCCAGCCGCCACCAGCTCACCGGCCGCGGCGGCGACCGAGTCGAGGGACGTGGAGACGACGACGGTCCCGTCCGAGGCACCGACCTCGGTCCAGCACCGCTCGTCGGCGGTGCGGGCGTCGACGAAGCGCACGTCGGTGCCCTGGGCGTCGCGCAGCGGCACCCCGGCGTAGGCGGGTACGCCGACGGCGGTGGCGACGCCGGGGACGACCTCGAAGGGGATGCCTTCGGCGGCGCAGGCGAGCATCTCGGCTCCGGCGTTGCCGTCGAGGCCGGGGTCGCCGGTCACCGCACGGACGACCCGCCTGCCGCCCCGCGCGGCCTCCATGACAAGATTGGCCGCATCCCTCAACACGGGGACACCGGCGGTTGTTGACGCCTCGTCAACGACCGTCAGCTCAGGCGTGCTCACCCCCACGCGCGCATGGCCGCGAACGACCTCGAGCACCTCCGGCTCGGCGATCAGGACGTCCGCGCCCGCGAGGGCTTCGACGGCCCTCAGGGTCAGGAGTCCGGGGTCGCCCGGGCCTGCGCCGAGGAACGTGACGTGCCCATGGCCCGCGAAGGCCGGGGACAGGGGGCTGGTGGTCGGGCTGGTGGGGCTCAAAGTGCTCGCTCCCCCATAAGACCGGCCGCACCCTTGGCGAGCATCTCGTCCGCGAGTTCGCGTCCGAGCGCCAGGGCCTCGTCGTGCGAGGTGGGTACGGGTCCGGTGGTGGACAGCTGCACCAGCGTCGAGCCGTCGGTGGTGCCGACGACGCCGCGCAGGCGCATTTCGGTGACAACCTGCCCGTGACCGGGGTCGTCGGCCAGCAGGTCGGCCAGCGCACCCACGGGTGCGGAGCAGCCGGCCTCCAGGGCGGCGAGCAGGGATCGCTCGGCGGTCACGGCGGCCCGCGTGTGCGGGTCGTCGAGCGGCGCGAGCGCGGCGACGAGTTCGGTGTTCGACGCCAGGCATTCGACGGCCAGGGCCCCCTGGCCGGGGGCGGGCAGGACGGTGTCGACGGGCAGCGGCTGGGCGGACAGGCCGCCGAGGAGCTCGTCGGTCCCGCCGATGCGGTTGAGTCCGGCCGCGGCCAGGACGACCGCGTCCAGTTCGCCCTTGCGGACGTAGCCGACGCGGGTGTCGACGTTGCCGCGGATGGGGACGCAGGTGATGTCGAGGCCGTGGTTGCGCGCGTACGCGTGGAGCTGGGCCATCCGCCGCGGGGAGCCGGTGCCGACGCGCGCGCCCTCGGGCAGCGTGTCCAGCGTGACGCCCTCGCCCGCGATCAGTACGTCGCGCGGGTCCTCGCGCGGCGGGATCGCGGCCAGCACCAGGTCGGGGTGCTGTGCGGTCGGCAGGTCCTTCAGGGAGTGCACGGCGAAGTCCACCTCGCCGGCGAGCAGTGCGTCGCGGAGCGCGGCGACGAAGACGCCGGTGCCGCCGATCTGCGCCAGGTGCTCCCGGGAGGTGTCCCCGTACGTCGTGATCTCCACGAGCTCGACGGGCCGGCCGGTCAGCTGCCGGACGGCGTCGGCCACGTGCCCGGACTGGGCCATGGCGAGCTTGCTGCGCCTGGTCCCGAGCCTCAGTGCCCTCTCGGTCATACTCGCCCTCGGTTCTTGACGTCGGCGTCATTCAGGTCGGCCCGGCTGACAGAAGCCACCGTCTCCGGGTCGAGGTCGAAGAGTGTCCGCAGCGCGTCCGCGTACCCGGCGCCGCCGGGCTCGCTGGCCAGCTGCTTGACCCGCACGGTCGGCGCGTGCAGGAGCTTGTCGACGACGCGGCGCACGGTCTGGGTGATCTCGGCGCGCTGCTTGTCGTCGAGGCCGGGGAGGCGGCCTTCGAGGCGGGCGACCTCGCCCGCGACCACCTCGGCGGCCATCGTGCGCAGGGCGACGACGGTCGGGGTGATGTGGGCGGCGCGCTGGGCGGCGCCGAAGGCGGCGACCTCGTCGGAGACGATGCCCCGGACCTGGTCGACGTCGGCGGCCATGGGCGCGTCGGCGGAGGCCTCGGCGAGCGACTCGATGTCGACGAGCCGGACACCGGGGATGCGGTGGGCGGCGGCGTCGATGTCGCGGGGCATCGCGAGGTCGAGGAGGAAGAGCGGTTCTGTGCGTCCCCGTGCGGCGTCCTCGACGGCTTCGCCGGTGAGGACGAGTCCGGTGGCGCCGGTGCAGGAGACGACGACGTCGGCACGTGTCAGTTCGTCGCCGACGGCAACCATCTCGGCCGCGCGTGCGGCGACGCCCGTTCCTCCGGGCTCGCCCAGGATCTCGGCGAGCCGCTCGGCGCGGGCCAGGGTGCGGTTGGCGATGACGATCTCGGTGACGCCGGAGCGCGCGAGGGTGGCGGCGGCGAGCGAGGACATCGAGCCGGCGCCGATGACGAGGGCCTTCTTGCCCTTGGCCCAGGTCTCGACGTCGGTGTCCTGGGCGAGCTGCTCCAGGCCGAAGGTGACGAGCGACTGCCCGGCGCGGTCGATCCCGGTCTCGCTGTGGGCGCGCTTGCCGACCCTCAGGGCCTGCTGGAACAGGTCGTTGAGGAGCCGTCCCGCGGTGTGGAGGTCCTGGCCGAGGGCGAGGGTGTCCTTGATCTGGCCGAGGATCTGGCCCTCGCCGACGACCATGGAGTCGAGGCCGCAGGCCACCGAGAAGAGGTGGTGGACGGCCCGGTCCTCGTAGTGCACATAGAGATAAGGAGTGAGCTCGTCCAGGCCGACGCCGCTGTGCTGGGCGAGCAGCGTGGACAGCTCGGCGACACCGGCGTGGAACTTGTCCACGTCGGCGTAGAGCTCGATGCGGTTGCAGGTGGCCAGGACGGTGGCCTCGGCGGCCGGTTCGGCGGCGAGGGTGTCCTGGAGGAGCTTGGCCTGGGTGTCCGCCGACAGCGAGGCCCGCTCCAGGATGGAGACCGGGGCGCTGCGGTGGCTCAGTCCGACGACGAGGAGGCTCATGCCGGCATCACCGCGGGGACGTCCCCGTCGGGTCCCTTACGGCCGGTGCCGCCGGTGGCGCCGCGCGGGGCCGGCGGCACGGCGGCCGCGGCGGCCTCGGGCTCGGCGCCCGCGTCGGGGCCCTCCTCGGCGCCCGGCTCCTCGCCGGCCTTGCGCTGCTCGTGGAAGGCGAGGATCTGCAGCTCGATGGAGAGGTCGACCTTGCGCACGTCCACGCCGTCGGGCACGGAGAGCACGGTCGGGGCGAAGTTCAGGATGGAGGTGACTCCGGCGGCGACGAGCCGGTCGCAGACCTGCTGGGCGACGCCGGCCGGGGTCGCGATGACGCCGATGGAGACGCCGTCCTCGCTGATGATCTTCTCGAGGTCGTCGCTGTGCTGGACGGGGATCCCGGCGACCGGCTTGCCGGTCATGGCGGGGTCGGCGTCGATGAGCGCGGCGACACGGAAGCCTCGGGAGGCGAAGCCGCCGTAGCCGGCGAGCGCGGCACCGAGGTTACCGATGCCGACGATGACGACGGGCCAGTCCTGCGTGAGCCCGAGCTCACGGGAGATCTGGTAGACGAGGTACTCGACGTCGTAGCCGACACCGCGGGTGCCGTACGAGCCGAGGTAGCTGAAGTCCTTGCGCAGCTTCGCGGAGTTGACCCCCGCCGCGGCCGCGAGCTCCTCGGAGGAGACCGTGGGTACGGAACGCTCCGAGAGCGCGGTGAGTGCGCGGAGATACAGCGGAAGCCGGGCGACGGTGGCCTCGGGAATTCCTCGGCTACGGGTCGCCGGTCGGTGAGTTCGGCCAGTTGCCACGGTGCTCCTGCGGGATGAGCGGGGCTGCAGGCGGCCATATGTCCCAAGACCGCCCCGTCGAATGCAGGCTATGTCTTTGTGAACGCGTGCACAAAGATGGTGTCCGTTTTGTCTGCCCAAAGTGACCGGGGTCACGCGGCCGGTTCGTATCGTCGCGGAACCGCGGAGCGCGTCAGAGCGTTGGGATCCCGAAGGGGGCAAAGCCGCACACTCTCCTCACGATGCCGCCCCCGAAACCCAACAAAACGTCCACGATGGTAACCGCCTTTCGGTCACGCACCCAGTTCGCGCCGGAGCCGTCCGGCGTCCACGCGCCAGAAGGTGTGCTGCTCGCCGTCGACGAGGACCACGGGAATCTGCTCCCAGTACGCCCGGTGGAGCTCCTCGTCGAGAGTGATGTCCTTCTCCTCCCAGGATGCTCCGGTCTCGGCGCACACGGCCTCGATCACCGCGCGGGCGTCGTCGCAGAGATGGCATCCCGGCTTGCCGATCAACGTCACGGTGCGCGACGCGGGATCGCCCTTGGCTCCGGCGTCCTTCTTCTTCGTACGTCCGAACATGGCGTCCATTCTGGCGTCAGGTAACAGTGGGGTCCCCCACTGTTCACACCACGGCATCCTCACAAGTCGGGAAGTACCGAACAGACTGGCTATGCTCAACGGCATGGCCGCTCTGGGATGGCTCACCCCCCGTAGGCGCTCCGCCACCGCGCGCAGCGTCCTGGCAGGCGAGGCCGCCGCCGAGGCGGCGCGCAAGTCCTCGCTCCAGCTGGAGCTGGAGCGCGAGGAGTCCGCCGCCGCCGAATCCGAGGCCGCCGAGCCCGAGTTCCCGGTCGTCGGGGACGTGCGGGCCGCCGCCTTCTTCGATCTCGACAACACCGTGATGCAGGGCGCCGCGATCTTCCACTTCGGCCGCGGCCTGTACAAGCGGAAGTTCTTCCAGCGCCGTGAACTCGCGCGCTTCGCCTGGCAGCAGGCCTGGTTCCGGCTCGCCGGCGTCGAGGACCCCGAGCACATGCAGGACGCCCGCGACAGCGCCCTGTCCATCGTCAAGGGCCACCGCGTCTCCGAACTGATGTCGATCGGCGAGGAGATCTACGACGAGTACATGGCCGACCGCATCTGGCCCGGCACCCGCGGCCTCGCCCAGGCGCACCTGGACGCGGGCCAGAAGGTCTGGCTGGTCACGGCCGCCCCGGTGGAGACGGCCACGATCATCGCCCGCCGGCTCGGCCTGACCGGCGCGCTCGGCACGGTCGCCGAGTCGGTCGACGGCGTCTACACGGGCAAGCTGGTCGGCGAGCCCCTGCACGGACCGGCGAAGGCCGAGGCGGTACGGGCTCTCGCCGCCGCCGAGGGCCTGGACCTGGGCCGCTGCGCCGCGTACAGCGACTCGCACAACGACATCCCGATGCTGTCGCTGGTGGGACACCCGTACGCGATCAACCCGGACACCAAGCTCCGCAAGCACGCGAAGGCCCGGGACTGGCGGCTGCGCGACTACCGGACCGGCCGCAAGGCCGCGAAGGTCGGCATCCCCGCGGCCGCGGGCCTGGGGGCGCTGGCCGGCGGCACGGCCGCCGCGGTCGCCCTGCACCGCCGCCGGCACTGACGCGCGCCGTACGAAGATCACGTAAGGCGGCGCGCCGCCGCCCTGCCGATACGTTTCGGCTGCGATCATCTGCGACAACCCCGGACCAGGCGCGCTCACCCGTCCGTGGTCGAACAGCACCGCACAGGTCGACTCCCGGGCATTCCGCCCTCCTTACCCCGCAGCGGGCCCGTTCACTCACCCGCCCCGCACTTGAGCACAACGCAACGCGCACGCAGTCACACTCGGAAGCAAACCGATCAACAACTAGTCATGAACTGCGACTTGTTGCGACTACAAGCAGTAACAGAAACAACGTAACCGGTGATTTGAGCAACTGGGTGTAGCGCTGCCTGTACGAAGCGTTATTCTCCTCAGACGCACAAAGGACCCCTCACGTCGCCACGACGGGTGAACGGTCCCGCACTGCACGTGATGGAAGCTCTGCCTCTGGGAGTCCCGTGTACCCACACGTCGGGGTTGACACCTCGGGCCTGGCTACGCTGCGCGCAACGGTCCTCGACCACTTGCGCGGCTTCGTCCCCACCGCGTACGCCGGCCCTGTCCCCGCCTTCGCCTTCGCCGCACCGGCACCCGCCGGCCCTTGCTACGCCCTGGCCGACGGCGGCGCCGCCGTGAGCAGACGGGGCGCACGCTCCGGCTCCGGAACCTCGACCACCGCACGCCGCCCCACCGCCGACAGCGACAGCGCCCGCATGATGGACCTGGTCGAGCGCGCCCAGGCGGGCGAGGCCGAGGCCTTCGGCCGCCTGTACGACCAGTACAGCGACACGGTGTACCGCTACATCTACTATCGCGTCGGCGGGAAGGCGACGGCCGAGGACCTCACCAGCGAGACCTTCCTGCGCGCCCTGCGCCGGATCTCCACCTTCACCTGGCAGGGCCGCGACTTCGGCGCCTGGCTGGTCACCATCGCGCGGAACCTGGTCGCCGACCACTTCAAGTCCAGCCGCTTCCGCCTGGAAGTCACCACCGGCGAGATGCTCGACGCCAACGAGGTGGAGCGCAGCCCCGAGGACTCCGTCCTGGAGTCCCTCTCCAACGCCGCGCTCCTCGACGCGGTCCGCCGCCTCAACCCCCAGCAGCAGGAGTGCGTGACCCTGCGCTTCCTGCAGGGCCTCTCGGTCGCCGAGACCGCCCGGGTCATGGGCAAGAACGAGGGCGCGATCAAGACCCTCCAGTACCGGGCCGTCCGCACCCTGGCCCGCCTCCTTCCGGACGACGCCCGCTGACCGCTCCGCGCCCCCCACAAGCGCCCCTCCGTCCCGGTCCGCGCCCCCATGCCCGCACCTCCCCCCACGTCCCCACTACCCCCGCCCAACTGACAGTCGGTGACGACTCGATGACGCACTGGTCCGATCATCTTTCGCGCGTAACCCAAGTGCCGCGCCGCTCGTTGTGCGGGATGCAGGCTCCCTGTGGTCACGCCATGCCCACAGCCACTCACTCTTTCGTGTGGATGTGCTCAAGGTGTGCAACCTTCCGGACACCCCGGGGAGTCGACCGTCATGACGAGAGGAGGTGCCGCCTGTGATCGCGAACGTGCACCGGCGGGCGAACGCCTTCGCCCAGGCCCTGGAGGACCGGGCGTCCGAGGACGCGGCGGCCGAGCAGCCCGAGGCCCCGGCGGAACCGGCCGAACCCGCCGAACAGGGGCGGCTGTTGGCCTTGGCGAACGGCCTCGGCGAGCTGCCGAAGCCACAGCTCGACCCCGAGGTCAAGGTGGTGCAGCGAGCCCAGCTCGTCGCCGCCATGGAAGCAATGCTCATGGAGGGGAGCGCCGCCGCGGGCCCTACGGTGCCGGAGCAACGGACATCCACCGGCAAGGGAGCCCACCGGGCGTCCCCACTCCGGAGACTGCGCCCCCGGTCCCGCTGGACCAAGGGCCTCGCCGCCGGCGGCCTCACGGTCGGTGTGGCCGCGGGCGCCTTCGGCGGAGTGGCCGCTGCCAGCTCCGACGCCCTCCCCGGTGACTCGCTCTACGGGCTCAAGCGGGGCATGGAGGACATCAAGCTGGGCATGGCGGACGACGACGCGGACCGCGGCGGCATCTACCTCGACCAGGCCTCCACCCGCCTCAGCGAGGCCCGCCGCCTCATGGAGCGCGGCCGCGCGGGCGAGCTCGACCACGAGTCCCTCGCCGAGATCCGGCGGGTCCTGGGCGGCATGAAGCACGACGCCTCCGAGGGCCACCGGCTGCTGCGCGAGGCGTACGAGCGGGACGGCGAGATCGGCCCGATGGCCCGGCTGAACTCCTTCGCCCAGGCCCACCGGGACACCTGGAACGGCCTCCGCGACCGGCTCCCCGTACAACTGGCGGACGTCGGCAGCGAGGTGACCGACGTCTTCGACGCCATAGACGAAGAGGTCGAGCCGCTCCAGTCGGTGCTCCCCCGCACCCCCCAGAAGGGCGCGGTCGGCTCCGAGGGACCACGCAGCAGGCCCGGCACCCCGCAGGACAGCCAGGGCACCGGCTCCCAGCGTCCGCCGTCCGGCCAGGAGACGTCCCCCTCGGGCAGCCACTCCGCCCCGGCCCACTCCTCCGGGCCCAGCACGGGAACCACCCCGAGCACAGGGAGCGGCACCGGCTCGCACGAGGACGACGGACTCCTCGGCGGCAGCGCCGGCGGACTGCTCCAGCCCTCCCCGACCGGCACACCGACGGCCCCCACGGAAGGCCAGTCGACCCCGGACGTGCCGGACGTGACCCTTCCGCCACTCCTGCCGGGCCTCCTTCCGGGCCTCGGCATCGACAGCGAGGACGCTCGCTGACAAGAAGAAGGGGCGCCCCCACGGACGGGGGGCGCCCCTTCTTCCGTACCACCGCTCAGAAGAACACCGACCGCCGCTGCACCAGCAACTTGTAGAGCGTGTGCTGGATCTGCTCCCGCACCTGATCCGTCAGGTTGAACATCAGCATCGGATCCTCCGCCGCCTCCGGCGCGAACGAGTCCGTCGGGATCGGCTCGCCGAACTGGATCGTCCACTTCGTCGGCAGCGGCAGCGCCCCGAGCGGCCCCAGCCACGGGAAGGTCGGCGTGAGCGGGAAGTACGGGAACCCGAGCACCCGCGCCAGGGTCTTCGCGTTCCCGAGCATCGGGTATATCTCCTCCGCGCCCACGATCGAGCACGGCACGATCGGCACCCCGGCCCGCAGCGCCGTCGACACGAACCCGCCCCGCCCGAACCGCTGCAGCTTGTACCGCTCCCCGAAGGGCTTCCCGATCCCCTTGAAGCCCTCCGGCATCACCCCGACGATCTCGCCGGCCCGCAGCAGCCGCTCCGCGTCCTCCGCACAGGCCAGCGTGTGCCCCGCCTTGCGGGCCAGCTCGTTGACGACGGGCAGCACGAAGACCAGGTCCGCCGCGAGCAACCGCAGGTGCCGCCCGGCCGGATGGCGGTCGTGGACGGCGACCTGCATCATCAGCCCGTCCAGCGGCAGGGTCCCGGAGTGGTTGGCGACGATCAGCGCCCCGCCCTCGGCCGGGATGTTCTCGACGCCCTTCACCTCGACCCGGAAGTACTTCTCGTACAGCGGGCGGAGCAGCGACATCAGGACCTGGTCGGTGAGCTCCTCGTCGTAGCCGAACTCGTCGACCTCGTACTCGCCGGTGACCCGCCGCCGGAGGAACGCGAGCCCACCCGCGAGCCGCCGCTCCCAGCCGTTCCTCCCCCTCTCCGCGGGCTCCGGCTCCGGGGCCGGCTCAGGAGCCTGGGACGCCGCTGCGGAGGCCTCAGGGGCCCCCGGCACCGCCGGCTCCCCCGGCGCCTCCTTGGGCCCCGGCAGGGCCCGTACGGCCGCCGCCTCGCCCTCGGCCCTGGCAGGCCGCCGGCGGGCCCGTGAGCGGTCGTCGTCGAACGGAATGACCTTGGCGTCCGCCATCGCAGTCGGGTCTCCTCAGGCGCCGTGGTGAAGGGTGGAAGCGTCAGTGGTGCCGAGCCGCCCGGCGAGCCGGTCCACCGCCCCGGCGAGCAGCTCGGGCGGCAGCAGCCCCGGTCCCCGCCCCCGCGCGAAGTCCGCGAGCGCCTCCGCCGTCGAGTAGCGCGGCGAGAAGCCGAAGACCTCCCGCGTCTGGACGGTCGAGACGACCCGCCCGTGGGTGAGCAGCCGGATCTGCTCGGGCGCGAAGTCCGTGATCCCGACCGTACGGAGGGCGGTGCCCACCCAGGTGACCGCGGGCAGCAGCACCGGCACCGTGGGCCGCCCGAGCCGCCGCGCGACCTGGGAGAGCAGCAGCACCCCGTCCCCGGCCACGTTGAACGTGCCGCTGTTCTGGGTCGCCCTGCGGGGCTCGTGCGCCGCCAGGCGCAGGACGTCGATCACGTCGTCCTCGTGGACGAACTGCAGCCGCGGGTCGTAACCGAGGACGGTCGGCAGCACGGGCAGCGCCAGGTACTCGGCGAGCGGGGAGTCGATCCGCGGCCCGAGGATGTTCGCGAACCGCAGCACGCACACCGCCACGTCCGGCCGGCGCCGGGCGAAGCCCCGGACGTACCCCTCGACCTCGACGGCGTCCTTGGCGAAACCACCGCTCGGCAGGGACTTTGCGGGCGTCGTCTCGGTGAAGACGGCCGGGTCCCGCGGCGCGGAGCCGTAGACGCTCGTACTGGACTTGATCACCAGGCGCCGGATCCGCGGCGACTTCTGGCAGGCACCGAGCAGCTGCATGGTGCCGATGACGTTCGTCTCCTTGACCGACGTCCGGCCACCGCCACCGAGCGCCGTACCGGTGACGTCCAGGTGGACCACCGTGTCGACGTCGTGCTCCGCGAGGACCTTCGCGATCTCCGGCCGGCGGATGTCCGCCCGTACGAACTCGGCGGCGCCGAGCTGGTGCGCCGGGTCCACCGCGTCCACGGCGATCACCCGCTCCACCTCCGGATCCCGCTGGATCCGCCGCACGAAGCGGCCGCCCAGATGCCGGGCGGCACCGGTGACGAGCACGACCTTGCCCAAAGCAGCGCCTTCCGTCCGTCACTCCCGTTGGTCGACACCGTAGCGCCTCGACATTTCCACGGGATAAAAGCGTGGCCCTCCACCGCGAACGGTGAAGGGCCACGCCTGACGCACAAACGCTGCGAAGCAGCTGTCGCCTTACTTCTTGTTGCGACGCTGAACGCGCGTGCGCTTGAGCAGCTTGCGGTGCTTCTTCTTCGCCATCCGCTTGCGCCGCTTCTTGATAACAGAGCCCACGACTACCCTCGCTCACTTCTCGGAACATCCCCGCCTCCCGGCGGGGATCGGTGCGGGGCGTCTGGGCCCACACGACCTACGTCGGCCTAGCCTACCGTCCCGAGCACCGCGCAAGTAATCCGAGGGCCGGACTCCGCTCACCAGCTGTTCGGCCGCGCGCTCGCTACGCGGTCCCCACCCCCACGAAGGACTCCCGCAGGTACTCGTGAACGGCCTGTTCCGGCACCCGGAAGGACCTGCCCACCCGGATCGCCGGCAGATGACCGCTGTGCACCAAGCGGTACACGGTCATCTTCGAGACGCGCATCACCGAGGCGACTTCCGCCACGGTCAGAAACTTGACCTCGTTGAGAGGTCGTTCGCCAGCAGCCATGACCCACCTGTACCTTCCGCCGCGACGCCCACCGGCTTCCCCTCCGGTGACTCTTCGTCGCCGAGCGCTCACTCTCCAGACTAGGGGCGGGTGGTACGAGTGGGGAAGAGGAGCTGCCATCGGCCGTTTACCGTGACAGACACGCTCGATTGAGTACATAGCGCGTCAGCGGGAGGTACGAGGCGGAGCGCACGCCGTCATCAAGCGGAACGGCCACCGACACCTGCCCCTCCGCCTCACCGACGAACAGCGCCGGATCATCCGTATCGGCGAGACCGATGGCCTCGATACCCAGCTGACCTGCCCCGCAGACCCATCCGTGGTCCCCCACCACGAGCTCCGGCAGCGGCCCGCCGCACTCCGCCGCACTCTCCAGAGCGGCCCTAACCGGCAGCGGCGAATGGGAGTGCGCCCCCGGCGCGCGCCCGTCCCCGGACGGTCCGGGTTCCCGTACCAGAGCGACCCCGCGTACGTAGTCGAGGAGGTACGTACGTACGCCGAACCGGGTCGTTATGTCGACACATCGCCCCTGCGCCGGTGTGAGGACAAGACATCCCGCCGCCGACAAGGCGTCTGCGAGAGCGACGTAGAAACTGAGCAGACGGTGCGGATGACCCGTCCCCAGGAGCACCGGAACCCGCCGCGCCGCCGCCGCGCCCAGACGCGCCGCGAAGGCGTCGAGCCCCCGCACCGTACGCTCCGGATCGATGACATCAGGACCCGACCGGTGCGCCGGATCCCCCGACACCCCGCACTTGTCGGCCATCAACCGCAGCAACCCGGCCTCGTCCCACCCCCAGGCCGGGTCGAGCCCCAGCAGCACCCGCGGATCACGCGCGGCGAAGAGCCGATAGCTCCGCAGGTTCTCCTCCCGCGAGGTCGCCACCCTGCCCGCCAACCCCGCGTCCAACAGATGCGCCCGCAGCGCCCCGGTACTCAGCACCCCTCCGATGCTGCCGGAACACCACCGGCCGGGGATCCAAACCTCCCGGACACCCCACAGTCGGCGTAACGCCCAGGAGAACGTTCTAGACCACCTAGGCCAGCAGCCCCCGCAGCGGAAAAGCCGCCTTCCGCGTCGCGAGCACCGCCTGGTCGAGCCGGTCCGCCGGGTCGTACCCCTCGGCCCAGTCCCGGAAGCCCACCGGCCACCGCCCGTCCGTCATCCGCGCCGGCCCCAACTGCCGGGTCCGCGCGTACACCTCGTCCCGCCAGGACGCCGGGATCACCGACTCCGGATCCACCGGAGCGTGCGCCGCGATCCCCACCAGATGCGTCCACGACCGCGGTACGACGTCCACCACCGCGTACCCGCCACCCCCGAGCGCCAGCCAGCGCCCCTCCGCGTGCGCGTGCGCGAGCTCGTGACAGGCCTCCTGCACCGCCCGCTGCGCGTCCAGCGACACCGCCAGGTGCGCCAGCGGATCCTCGAAGTGCGTGTCCGCCCCGTGCTGCGTCACCAGCACCTGCGGCCGGAAGTCCGCCAGCAGCTCCGGCACGACCGCGTGGAAGGCCCGCAGCCACCCCGCGTCCCCCGTCCCCGCCGGCAGCGCCACGTTCACGGCCCCGCCCTCACCGGCCCCCGCCGCGCCCGTCTCCTCCGGCCACCCCGTCTGCGGGAACAGCGTCCGCGGATGCTCGTGCAGCGACACCGTCAGAACCCGCGGGTCCTCCCAGAACGCCGCCTGCACCCCGTCCCCGTGGTGCACGTCCACATCCACGTACGCGACCCGCTCCGCGCCCAGCTCGAGCAGCCGGGCAATGGCCAGCGAGGCGTCGTTGTAGATGCAGAAACCAGAAGCCGACCCCGGCATCGCGTGATGCAGCCCGCCCGCGAAGTTCACCGCGTGCGCGGCCTCCCCGCGCCAGATCGCCTCCGCCGCCCCCACCGACTGCCCGGCGATCAGCGCCGACACCTCATGCATCCCGGCGAACGCCGGATCGTCGACCGTGCCGAGCCCGTACGCCTGGTCGGCATGGCGCGGATCCACCGAGGCCGCCCGCACCGCCGCCACATAGTCCTCGCGGTGCACGAGCCGCAGCGTCGAGTCCCCGGCCGGCTTCGCCGCCACCACGTCCACCGCCCGGTCCAGCCCATAGGCCCGCACCAGCGACATCGTCAGCGCGAGCCGTACCGGATCCATCGGATGCTCGGACCCGAAGTCGTACTGCGTGACAGCTTCATCCCACATCAACAGTGCGCGGCCGCTCATGCCCGCCACCGTATCGGGCCTCCCGCGAACCGAACGACGTGGCATACACCACCGTCACCAGGACCAGCGCCATCGGCACCACCATGGCCCCCCGATAACTCCACGCGTCCCCCAGCGCACCCACCAAAGGCGACCCGACGAGAAACCCGACGTAGTTGAAGACATTGAGCCGAGCGACGGCCGCGTCACTCGCCCCCGGGAACAGCCGCCCCGCCGCGGCGAAGGTCTGCGGCACGATCACGCTCAGCCCGAGACCGAGCACCGTGAACCCGGCGATCCCCACCCACGCCCCCGGAGCCACCGCCACCACCGCGAACCCGAGACCCGCGAGCACCGCCCCCGCCCGCACGACCACGACGGCCCCGAACCGCCGCACCCCGAAGTCCCCGACGGCCCGCCCGAGCAGCGTCGTCACCATGTACGCGTTGTACGGCACGGTCGCCAGCTCCTCCGAGCTGTGCAGCACGTCCTGGAGGTACTTGGCACTCCAGTTGGAGACCGTCGAATCCCCGATGTACGCGAACGTCATCACCAGACAGAGCGGCAGCAGCACCTTGAAGACGACACCACTCCCCTTGCCGCCCTCGCCGTCCGCCACCGGCTCGTCCCCGCCGGCCACGTACCAACGGCTACCGACGAACGCCACGGGCAGCAGCACGGCCACCACCGGCAGGTACGACACGAACAGCGACAGATGCCAGTGCGCCCCCACCCAGGCCAGCGAGGCCCCAGCGATCCCACCGAGACTGTACGAGGCGTGGAAACCGAGCATGATGCTCCGCCCGTACGCCCGCTGGAGACTCACCCCGAGCATGTTCATCGAGGCGTCCAGGGCGCCCACGGCAAGACCGAACAGCCCGAGGGCGAGCGCCGCGTGCCAGAGCTCGGACCCCAGCCCCACGCCGAGAAGGGCCAGCAGCACCAAGGGCTGCGCCCACCGCAGGACCACCGCGGGACCGACCCGGGCGACCACCTTCTCGGTCGCCACACTCGCGACACCGGCGAGGATCGGCACAGCGGCCAGGAAGACCGGCAGCAGCCCGTCGGAGATCCCGTACTGGTCCTGGATCGCCGGTATTCGCGTCACGAGCAGGGCGAAGGTGACCCCCTGCACGAAGAAACTGACCGCCAGGGATCCCCGCCCACGCCTCAACCGCGCATCCGTCATGGCGGCACAGCGTACGGCCGGAACCTACCGCTGGGTAGATGGATCACGACCCCAAAATCGCGAGAAGCTCGCCCATCTCCCTGAAGAACCCCTTGGCCCCGCTGAGCTTGGCCTCCGGCGTCATCGCGGTGAACCCGTACACGTCCATCCCGGCCGCCAGGGCGGCCCGCACCCCGGGCCCGCTGTCCTCGACGACCACGCACCGCCCGGGGGCCACCCCCATCCGCTCGGCGGCGAACAGGAACAGATCGGGCCACGGCTTCCCCCGGCCGACGTCCTCGGCGCTGAAGACGACCTCGTCCCTGAAGTGCACATCGAGCCCGGTCTTCCGGTGCCCGACCCGGATCCGCTCATGGCTCCCCGAGGAGGCCACACAGTACGGAACGCCGGCCGCGGCCAGCCCCTTGAGCACCTCCCCGGCCCCGGCCACGGCCTCCAACTCCGCCTGGAACGCAGCGAACACGCGCGCGTGGAAGACGTCGTCGAAGTCCTCGGGCAACCTCCGCCCACTCCGCTCCTCGACCAGCTCATGGATGCGGTGCATGGCGGACCCCATGTAGTCCCGCACCGACTCCTCGTACGTGGTGGGATGCCCGAGCTCCGTCAGATAGCCGGCCAACAGGGTGTTGGAGATCGGCTCGCTGTCCACGAGCACACCGTCGTTGTCGAAGATGACCAGGTCGTATCGCATGGAGACAGCGTAGAACGCAAAAAAGCCTCAACCCCCGGACGATGTCCGGGGGTTGAGGCTAATAATTGTTCGGCGGCGTCCTACTCTCCCACAGGGTCCCCCCTGCAGTACCATCGGCGCTGAAAGGCTT
>NZ_JBSHDU010000125.1:0-16256 GCF_053616475.1 Streptomyces sp. NPDC055815
CGGGGCTTTTCTGGCTTTTACCGCGGCGGGGGCCCCTAACCCCCCCTCGGTGTCGTACGGGCCCCGCTCACTTTTGAACGGGTTCGGAATTCGCTTCCGCCGTCCCTGGGGCCGCTGTTACGCTCGCGCTACTTGCACGGGGGGTTCGCAAGTCCGGGGCACGCCGACGCGCGTTGCCGACCGCGGCACTGGGGGTGCCGCGTCTCCTCCGTGCACCCACTCGTATGCATGGAGACGACGTGAACCAGCACGCTCGGCCCCGCAGGGCCACTCTTCGCCGCGTCCTCGGCGCCACGCTCATACCCGTCGTCGGCCTCGGCATCGCGGCGACCACCGCGCCGGCCGCCTTCGCCGCGCCGACCGGGATCAACGCCGCCGCACCCGTGGCCCTCGACCCGTGGGCCCCGTCCGCTCCGCTGTCGGACGGGACGGCGCAGGACGACGTGCTCGACCTCAGGACGGCCAAGGACGGTACGGTCGTCGCCCTCACCCTCCGCGAGACCGGCGCCAACGGCCCGTACGAGCTCGGCTCGAGGGTGCGGCCGGCCGGCAGCACCGTCTGGGGCCCGCAGCAGACCCTCGTCACCACGAGCGACCGTCCCCAGGAAGCCGAACTCGCGGTCTCCGCCGACGGCTCCGTCCTGGCGAGCTGGACGCAGGGTGACGACTTCAGGATGGCCGTGCTCGACGCGGGGGCCACGACCTGGTCCGCCGCCACCGACATCGTGACGGAGGGGAGCACCTACAGCGGGAAGCTGGCCGGTTCCCCGTCCGGGCTGCTCGTCGCGGTGTGGACGCAGGTCGCGAACGGCAAGGCCGCGCTGTACTCCTCGGCCCGTACGGCCCCCGACGCGGCCTGGTCCGAGCCCGTCCGGCTGAACGAGGTCCTGCCCGACGCGGGCCTCGGCTCCGGCGCGGAGCTCGTCGTCTCGGACCAGGGCACGGCGACCGTCGCCTACGTCGAGAACGGCGCCACGGTCAGCCGGGTCAAGGTCACCGACCGGCTCGCCGACGGGAGCTGGACCACGCCCGCCACCGTCTCGAACCCGGCCTCCTACGCCAACAACCCCACTCTCGCCGTCGGCCACGACGGCAGCCTCGCGCTGGTCTTCGCGGACTGGGGGACCCCGAGCAGCGGCGAGTCCGTCCAGGTCTTCGCCCGCCGTCCGGCCGGCGGCGACCACTGGGGCAACGGCGGCCCGGCCAACGGTTTCGCGACCGGTGCCTGGCGGGAGGTCGTCGTCGGGCCCGAGGGCGATGTCACCCTGCTGGGCGTCGCGTACACCGAGGCCACCGGATTCGCCGCCCAGACCGTCACCTGGTCCGCGACGACGAATTCCTGGTCGCCGCTGAAGATCATCTCCACGGGGTACGTCCCGGACGACCAATTCGACCTCGCGGTCGGCCCCGACGGCACCGCGCACGCCATCTGGACCCAGGGCAGCGAGAACCGCAAGGTGATGGCCTCCTCCCAGGTGAACGGCACCTGGTCCGCGGCCCCGACGCCGCTGTCCACCAACACCAGCGGCTACGCCCTCGGCCAGGTGACCGCCGACGCCACGGGCCGCCCGGTCGCCGTCTGGGGCGAGACCGCCGGCTCCGGCTTCCAGCTCCGCACGGCCACCACCGCCCCCCGGCCGCTGCCCGCCTGGCGGGACGTCAGCGGGGACGGCAAGGGCGACCTGGTCGGGCTCACGTCCACCGGGACGCTGACCGTGCGGACCGGCACGGGCACCGGCGGGCTCGGCACCGGCTCCTCCACGGCGGGCTGGCCGGCCACCTCGACGGTCGTCCCCTTCGGGGACCTCTCCGGCGACCGCTGCAACGACCTCCTCGTGCGGGACGCCGCGGGCATGCTGACCCGGTACGACGGCGGCTGCGGCAAGGCGTTCGCGCCGGGCGGCCCGAAGGTGGCGCTCGGCGGCGGCTGGCAGATCTACAACAGCCTCACCGCGCCCGGCGACCTGACGGGCGACGGACGGACGGACCTCCTCGCCCGCACCTCGGCCGGTGAACTGTGGCTGTACGCCGACAACGGCGCGGGCACGTTCAAGCCGCGCGTGCGGATCGGCGTCGGCTGGCAGGCGTACAACACGCTCGTCGGCGTCGGCGACCTGAACGGCGACAAGGCGGGCGACCTGCTGGCCCGGGACACGGCCGGCGTGCTCTGGCGCTACTACGGCACCGGTACGGGCACGCTGGGCGCCCGCGTGAAGGTCGGCGCCGGCTGGCAGGCCTACAACTCGCTCGCGCCCGTCGGCGACTTCACCGGCGACGGCAAGGCCGACCTGGTCGCCCGGGACACGACGGGCGTGCTCTGGCGGTACGCGGGCACCGGCACGGGCGCCTTCGCCGGCCGGGTACAGATCGGCGGCGGCTGGCAGATGTACAAGACGCTGTCCTGACACCCCGCCCCTGCCGCGGGGCCCGCCCCCACGGCCGGGCCCGCGGCGCGGCCGGTGTCGGATACCCGATCGGTTCCGGGGCCCTCTCGGGCTATGCTGCACGGGTGTGTTTGTCCACGGGCCGTTAGCTCAATTGGCAGAGCAGTGGACTTTTAATCCATTGGTTGTGGGTTCGAGTCCCACACGGCCTACACGAAGCGGGCGAGGGAGAACCCTCTGACCTGCTACGGAGCGCCCCGACCGGTTTCTTTCGGTCGGGGCGCTTCTGTTGGGTGGGTCAGGGGGTCTGCGGGCGGCGGTAGGTGCAGACGTTGACGCCCTGGGGGCTGGTGGTCGTCGAGGTCAGTTCGAGGGTGCGGAGGGTGCCGTCGGACGGGAAGATCGACTTGCCGCCGCCGAGGAGCACCGGCATGACCATCAGGCGGAGTTCGTCGGCGAGGTCCTCGGCCAGGAGGGTGCGGGCGAGGCTGGGGCTGCCCATGACGAGGAGGTCACCGCCGGGGGCGTCGTGGAGTTCGTGGAGGCGGGCCAGGGCCTTGTCGGCGGGGATGAGGGTGGTGTTCCAGCCGAGGCCGGCCTCGGCGAGGGTGCCGGAGACGACGTACTTCGGGAGCGCGTTCATCCGGTCGGCGAAGGGGTCGCCGGTCCGCTCCGGCCAGGCGGCGGCCATGGTCTGCCAGGTGCGGCGGCCGAAGAGCAGGGCCTCGGCCCGCTCGGTCGCCTCGGCGAACGCGCCGCCCACGACCTCCGGGTCGAAGAAGGGGTGCGTCCAGCCGCCGTGCGCGAAGCCGCCGTCGGTGTCCTCCTCGGGACCGCCGGGGGCCTGGACGACGCCGTCGAGGCTGATGAACTCGCTGATCACGATGCGCATGGGGTCGGTCCTGTTCGTCCGTGGCTTCTTCGCTGTGCCGTACGGGAATCTAGACGGGCTCGGGGTAGGGAAGTCATCGGTTGCCGGGGACTTTCCCGGAGAACTTTTCCGGGAGCTTCTCGGTCCTTGTTCTTGGAGCTCCGTTCGTCCGAACGGCTTCGTGCGGGGGCGGCGCCGGGCAGCGTGGGGAAACGTGGACGCGGAGTGTGGAGGTGGGGTCGGTGGCGGCGAGACGTTCCGGTGATCCGGCGGGGGAGGCCCAGGAGCTGGCCCGTTGGGCGCTGTTCGCGACGGGCGGTGCGGTGGTGGCCCTGCTCACCGCGCTCGGCAGCGGGCTGCTGATCCTGCTGAGCGGGATCGTGGGGTTCGCCGCGACGGCCGCGGGCGTCTGGTGGTTCCTCGCGCACCGCGGGCCGGTCCGGGTGTTCGGGGCGCTGCTCGCGGTGGCCGCGCCCCTCGGCACGCTCGGCCTGTACGTCGCCGGCGGCGTCTGGGTGAACGCCCTCGTGGCCCTGGGCCTGTGGGCCGTGGCGCTGTCCTGCGCGCGGGCCGCGCTGCGCCGTCCGGAGGACGAGCGGGCGGCGCTGATGCGGGGCGAATCGGGTTCCCCCGCCCCGCCGGCCCGTGCTGATCATGAATCCGAAGTCCGGCGGCGGGAAGGTCGGGCGGTTCGGGCTCGTCGCGCGGGCGGAGGCGCTCGGGGCCCAGGTGATCCTGCTGGACCCGGCCGCGCCCGCCGATGTCGCCGGGCTCGCCCGGAAGGCCGTCGCCGAGGGCGCCGATCTCCTCGGGGTGGCGGGCGGCGACGGCACGCAGGCCCTCGTGGCCGAGGTCGCCGCCGAGCACGACCTGCCGTTCCTGGTCGTCTCGGCCGGCACCCGCAACCACTTCGCCATGGACCTGGGCCTCGACCGCACCGACCCGTCCCGCTGCCTCGACGCGCTGCGCGACGGCGAGGAACTCCGGATCGACCTCGGCGACGTCGCCGGCCGGCCCTTCGTCAACACCGTCTCCTTCGGGGTGTACGCGGACGTGGTCCAGCGCCCCGAGTACCGCGACGACAAGGCGGGCACCGCGCTCGACGTGCTGCCCGATCTGCTGCAGGGCGGTGAGGGCGATCGTCTCGACGCGACCGCGGACTCCGTCCCGCTGACGGGCCAGCAGGCGCTGCTCGTCAGCAACAACCCCTACGCCACCCCCGATCCGTTCGCCGCGGTCGCCGCCCGCAGGACCCGTCTCGACGGCGGCGCGCTCGGGGTGATCGGCATCCGTGTGGACGGCGCCGCGCAGGCCGCCGAGCTGGCCGTCCTGGGCACCCAGGCGACCGGCCTGAACGTCCTGACGGCCCGTAGGGTGGAGGTCCTGGGCATCCCGGGCGCCGTCATCTCCGTCGCCGTGGACGGCGAGGCCCTGACGCTGCCGACGCCCGTCGTCTGCACCCTGCGCCCGCGCGCCCTGCGGGTCCTCGTGCCCCGCGACCGGCCGGGGTCGCCGGTGCCCGCGCCGCCGCTGGACTGGCGGCGGCTCACCCGGCTGGCCTTCCCCGAGCAGCCCGCCGCGGGAAGGAACCCGTGGGACACCCGTACCTCTTGAACCCCAGTACCCCTGACTAGGAGCGGCGCATGACCGACGACACGAGGACCGGGACCGTCCGGGCGGTCCTGCACGACATCCGGGCCGTGGACGGCGCCGTGTACGGGGCGGTGGCCTCGACGCCGACGCCGACGCTCGACACGGCGTTCCGCCGGCTCTCCGCGGCGGCCGACCATTCCAAGATCTCGTTCACGATCGCGGCGGCGCTCGCGCTCGTGCCGGGCCGGCCGCGGAAGGCGGCGCTCGCCGGGGTCGGGGCGATCGCGGTGGCCTCGGCCTCGGCGAACCTGCTCGGCAAGCGGCTCGTCCACCGGGCGAGGCCGGACCGGGAGGCGGCCCGGGTGGTGGTGGGCCGTCATGTGCCCATGCCGGCCTCGGCGTCGTTCCCTTCGGGGCACACCGCGTCGGCGGTCGCCTTCGCCACCGCCGTGGGCTCGGTGCTGCCGCCCGCCGCGCTGCCCCTCGCGGTGCTTGCCTGGACCGTGGGCTACTCCCGGGTGCACACCGGGGTCCACTACCCGGGCGACGTCGCCGCGGGCGCCGTCCTCGGGGTCGCGAGCGCGGGTGTCTCCCTGGCGGCGGCCGGGAGCTGGTGGGCCGCCAGGGGGAAGTGACCCGGGATCAGCCGGTGACGGCGAGGGGCGGGAGCCGCCAGCTGCCGTCGAGGACGGAGGGATCGGGGCCGTACAGCCGGACGACGAGGCTGAACGGGCCGTCGGGGGCGGGCAGCCAGTTCGCCGCTTCCTTCGGGTCGGCCGGGCGGTCCTTCCGTACGTGGAGGGTGAGGCCGCCGTCGTCGTCGTACACGAGCCCCGGGGTGCGGTCGCCGATCGAGTACCGGTCGATCGCGTTGGCGACGAGCTGCCGCTCGGGCAGGCCGTAGAGGGTGACCGACCAGAAGAAGCGCGCCGGGGGCAGCTGTCCGGGCGGGAAGCGGACGACGTGGTCGTGGTCGGCGCCGCTCGGGGGGTGGTTGCCGCGGTCGTCCGCCGACCAGCCGCCGTACCAGGCCTCGGCCGCGGGGAGGCCGTAGAGCCCGACGTCGGCGGCGACCGCGCGGCCGATGTAGTCGTCGCCGAGCTCCGCGCGCGTGCCGAAGAGGTCCGTGGAGAGGTGGGCGACCGCCACGGCCTTCTCCAGGCGCGCCCGGCCGTCCGCGATGCCCTGTTCGACGGCCGCCCGGAGCTCGGGGGAGAGCGCGGCCGGTTCGAACTCGCCGCTGCCGGAGACGCCGAGCGCCGCGAGCCGGTCGCGGATCCCGCGCTCCTTCTCGAGCACGGGGAAGAACCGGAGCAGGAAGTCGAGGAGCGTGAAGAACTCGATCGTCCCGAGGTCCTCCTCGCGCCAGACCGGCCAGACCGGTTCGTCGACGGGGTGCGGGGCGGCCGTGTCCGTGTACGCGGAGAGGGGGCGGAGCTCGTACCGCTCCTGGATCGCGCGGAGGGCGGGGACGTCCTCGGGGCCGGCGAGGTAGGTCCGGCCGATGATGCCGACGAGGAAGGTGTCGGCGCGCAGGACGCTCGCGATGCCCTCGGGGACGGTGCCGTTCCAGCCGGGTCCTGCGACGAGGTGGTGGCCGGCGGCCGGGCCGGTCGTACGGGAGCCGATGTAGCCGACGAACGCGGTGTCGAGGTCGTGCGGCGGCAGCACGTAGTAGCGGTCGACGGCCGGGACGGAGACCACGACGGGCTCGGCGCGCAGGTCGAGCCAGGCCACGGAGTACGGGGTGTCGTTGTTCGGGGTCACGACGTCCGTGTCGGCCGGGGTCAGCAGCTTCGCGTAGTGCCGGAAGCGGCCGAAGCCGCCGAGGTACCGGGGGTCGTCGGAGTCGATCGCCTGCGGGTACATCGTGCGGTAGTTGTCCAGGATCGGGTAGCCCCAGATCCAGGCGTCGGCCGCCGTCCGGCGGGCCTCCTCGGGGGTCAGCTGCACGGTGGCCGCCTTTACGGGCAGAAGGGAACCAACCCGTACAAACTCGCACGGACGGTTCCCTCCCGCATGTGGGCCGGTCGCGGTGCTCCCGCCGGAGTCGGCACTCCGCCGGGGTCAGCACTCCGCCGGGATCAGCACTCCGCCGGAGTCAGCACTCCGCCGGAGTCGGTACTCGCCTCAGCGCTCCGCCGGTCTCAGTGCCCCGCCGGCCTCAGCGCTCCGCCGGTCTCAGTGCTCCGCGCGTGCCAGGTCCTCCTCCGTGAGGCCCAGCGTGGCCATCCGCTCCGGGTCCGCCAGGATGTGCAGCTCGACGATCCGGTCCTCGACGATCGTGAACGTCATGATCGAGCCAGGGCGTCCGTCGACGACCGACACCACCGCGGGCTGGCCGTTGGCCACGACCCGCAGCGTGTCCGTACGGAACTTCGCGTACGTGAGGGCCTGCGCGATGACCGCCTCGGCGCCCCGCACGAGCTTGGAGACGGCCGCGAGGGTCCGGCCGCCGTCCGCGCGCAGCACCACGTCCGGGTCGAGGACGGCGAGCAGCCCCTCGAAGTCGCCGCCGTGCGCGGCGGCGAGGAAGGCGTCGGCGATCTCCCGCTGGCGGCGCGCGTCCGGACCGGGGGCCGGGGTGGCGTCCTGCACGCGGCGGCGGGCTCGGCTGGCGAGCTGGCGGGTGGCGGCCGGGGTGCGGTCCACGATCTTCGCGATGTCGTCGAAGGAGACGGCGAACATGTCGTGCAGCACGAACGCGAGCCGCTCCGCGGGACCCAGGGTGTCCAGGACGACGAGGAGCGCGAGCCCGACGGACTCGGTGAGCTCGGCCGCCTGCTCCGGGTCGGTGGTGTCGGCGACCCGGACCACCGGATCGGGGACGTAGTACTCCAGCGGGTCCTCGCGCCGCGAGGAGCGCGAGCGCAGCATGTCGAGGCAGACGCGGCCGACGACCGTGGTCAGCCAGCCGCTGAGGTTCTCCACGCCGCTGACGTCGCTGCGGCTGAGCTTGAACCAGGCCTCCTGGACGGCGTCCTCGGCCTCGCTGAGCGAGCCCAGCATCCGGTAGGCCACCGCCCGCAGATGGCCGCGGTCGGCGTCGAAGCGCCGGGCCAGGAATTCCTTGTCGAGTCTCTGGTCCTGGGTCTCGTGGTCCACTCGTCGTTCTCCCCGTTCGCGTCCCGTCATGCCGTCATGACGGATCGAATGCCGTAGGTGTGACAGCGGAGGCGAGCGCGACGGGGGACCGGTACGTGAGATCCCCGCCGTCTCGTGGCGAACGCCCGGGATTCCCCGGCCGAAGCCCCCGACCACCGTGAATCCCCACTTCAGCACGGTGATCTTCGTCCGTAGATTGATCACCATGACGACGACGACGACGCAGGTCAACCCCGTACTCCGCACCCCGCCGGCCTCCCCCGCCGCGGCGGCCGCCTACTTCTCGGCCAGCCTCGCCTTCCACGCCGACGTCTCCGACGTGGCCTCCGCGCTCGCCACCGCCGCCGCCGAGGGCACCGACCCGGGCTTCGTCGTGATCGACTCCCGCTCCACCGCCTCCTGGGACCAGGGCCACGTCCCCGGCGCGATCCACCTGCCGACCGCGCTCATCCCCGAGCAGGCCGAGCAGCTGCTCGACCGGTCCGTGCCGGTCGTCACGTACTGCTGGGGCCCCGGCTGCAACGGCGCCACCCGCGCCGCGCTCGCCCTCGCCGAGCTGGGCTTCCAGGTGAAGGAGATGCTCGGCGGCTTCGAGTACTGGGTGCGCGAGGGCTTCGCGTACGAGACCTGGGAGGGCCCCGCGGAGAAGGCTGCCGACCCGCTGACGGCGCCGGTCGACTCCGACGACTGCGGGTGCTGACGTAAACCGATTTCGTGATCGCCCCGGTCATGCCGTAGAGTCGTGTTCACCGACGCGGGGTGGAGCAGCTCGGTAGCTCGCTGGGCTCATAACCCAGAGGTCGCAGGTTCAAATCCTGTCCCCGCTACTCAGTAGCAACGAAGGCCCGGATCCATTCACTGGATCCGGGCCTTCGTCGTTTCCCGGTTCTCTCCGCTTGACCTTTACGCAACGTCAAGATTTAGCGTTCTCGGCATGGAGTGGTCGATCCAGGAGATCGCCAAGAAGGCCGGCACCACCAGCCGCACCCTCCGCCACTACGGGGAGCGCGGACTGCTGGAGCCGAGCCGGATCGGCGCGAACGGTTACCGGTACTACGACCAGGCGGCGCTCGTGCGGCTGCAGCGGATCCTGCTGCTGCGCGAGCTGGGGCTCTCGCTGCCCGCCATCGCCGAGGTCCTCGCCGGGCAGCGGGACACGTCCGCCGCCCTGCGCACCCATCTCGCCCTCCTGGAGCAGGAGCGAGAGCGCATCGGACGCCAGATCGCGTCGGTGCGGACCACTCTCCACAAGACCGAGGAGGGAGAAGAGCTCATGGCCGAGGAAGTGTTCGACGGTTTCGACCACACGCGGTACGAGGAGGAGGTCACCGAGCGCTGGGGCCGCGACGCGTACGAGAAGGGCGACCGCTGGTGGCGTTCGCTCACCGACGCGCAGAAGAAGGCGTTCAAGGACGAGCAGGCCGGCATCGCCCGTGACTTCGGGCGGGCCGCCCGGGACGGCCTGGCGGCCGACAGCGAGGAGGTGCAGGCGATCACGCGGCGCCAGGTCGCCTGGCTGTCGACGACCATGACGCCGAGCAAGGAGTACCTGATCGGTCTCGGGCAGATGTACGTCGACGACCCGCGCTTCACCGTGAACTACGACCAGCACGGCGAGGGCACCGCGATCCTCGTCCGCGACGCGATGAAGGTCTACGCCGAGCGGAACCTCTGAGGGACCCGTCGGATGTAACTCTGAGAGACCTGTCTGATGTAAACGGTGGCCGAAACCGGGCCCGCCTCTTTGCGCGGGCGGCGCACCCCACCGTAGCCTCACGCGCACCATGAGTGACCAGCGTGTGAGCGAAGTGAGCCGGCGGGCGCCCGCCGTGCTCGTCCTGCTCGCGCTCCTCGCCCTCCTGGTGAGCGTCTGCCACGGCTCCCACGGGCACGTCCTGCCGAACTCCGGCACCGCGACCCTCTCCGCCCCCGCGCTCCCGCACGGCTGCGAGCGGCCCGGGGACGCCTGGACCTTCGACGCCCACCTCCCCGCCCAGGCCGCCGCCTCCCAGCCCGCCGCGCCCGACGCCGGCGGAGCCGCGGTCCTGCCGTACGCGGCGGACCTCCGCACCGATCCCCGCGCGCGCTGCGTCCGGGACCGGGCGGGCCCAGGACCCGAGCCGGGCCGACTGCTCATCGCCCTCGGGGTGGACCGGAACTGAGCCGGGTCCCGCATCCGCGTGACCAGGTTCCCTTTCGCGTACCCACCCCAAGGACGTACTCCCATGACCGCACCACTGATGCTTCCCGTCGAAGGGCAGACCGTCGGCAACACCCCCGTCCTGTGGACGGACGACGGCTACTGGGCCAAGCTCGAAGGCTTCAACTTCGGCGGGATCAAGGACCGCGCCGCCCTCTACATGGTCGAGCAGGCCCGCCGCCGCGGGGAGCTGCGGCCCGGCGCCCCGATCGTCGAGTCGACCTCCGGCACCCTCGGTCTCGGCCTCGCCCTCGCGGGCGTGCTCCACGGCCACCCCGTGCACGTCGTCACCGACCCCGGTCTCGAACCGATCGTCGAGCGGATGCTCGTCGCCCACGGCGCCCGGGTCCACGTCGTCCCCGAGCCCAGCCCGCAGGGCGGCTGGCAGCAGGCCCGGATGGACCGGGTCGCCGAGCTGCTCCTGAGCCTCGACGGGGCCTGGTGGCCCGACCAGTACGGGAACCCCGACAACCCCGCCGCGTACGCGGGTCTCGCCGCCGAACTGTCCGCGCAGCTCGACCGCATCGACGTCCTCGTCTGCGCGGTCGGCACCGGCGGCCACTCCGCCGGGATCTCCCGGGCCCTGCGCGCCACCAGCAGCCCGGCCCTGGAGCTGGTCGGCGTGGACTCGGTGAACTCCACCGTCTTCGGCCTGCCCGCCGGGGAGCGCCTCATGCGCGGCCTCGGCTCCTCCATCCACCCCGGGAACGTGGACCACGGGGCCTTCGACGAGGTGCACTGGGTGGGTCCCGCGGAGGCGGTCAGGACGGCCCGCCGGCTGGCCTCGCGGCACTTCGCGACGGGCGGCTGGAGCGTCGGCGCGGTCGCGCTCGTGGCCGGCTGGCTGGCCCGGACGCGGCCGCGCGGGACCCGGATCGCGGCCGTCTTCCCGGACGGGCCGCAGCGGTACTTCGACACCGTCTTCAACGACGAGTTCTGCGCGGCGCACGGGCTGCTCGACGGACCCGTACGGGAGGACCCGGTGGCGTACGTCTCCGACGCGACCGTCAGCGGCTGGACCCGACGGGTCCTGGAGCGCGCGAAGTGACGACGGCGGCGGCCCCCGCCAAGGGGGGCATCTGGAAGCAGAGCCGCACCTTCGATCCGGCCGTGCGGCTGCTCTTCCTCAACCAGCTCACCATCAACCTCGGCTTCTACATGCTCATGCCCTACCTGGCCGCGCACCTCGCGGACGGGCTCGGCATGGCCGCCTGGGCCGTCGGGCTGGTCCTCGGCGCCCGGAACCTCTCCCAGCAGGGCATGTTCCTGGTCGGCGGGGCGCTCGCCGACCGGCTCGGTTTCAAGCCGCTCATCGTGGCCGGCTGCGCGCTGCGGACGGTCGGCTTCGGGGCGCTCGCGTTCGCGCAGTCGCTGCCGATGCTGATCGCGGCCTCGCTCGCGACGGGTCTCGCGGGAGCCCTCTTCAACCCCGCCGTGCGGGCCTGTCTCGCGGCGGAGGCGGGGGAGGAGCGCCGGGTGGAGGCCTTCGCGCTGTTCAACACGTACTACCAGGCGGGCATTCTGCTCGGGCCGCTCGTCGGGGTGGCCCTGACGGGGGTGTCGTTCCGGCTGACGTGCGTGGTCGCGGCGGTGCTGTTCGCCGGCCTGACCCTCGTACAGCTCCGGCATCTGCCCGTACGGGCCGCGTCCGGTCCTGCCGACGGGAAGGGGGAGCGCGGGCAGTTCCGTACCGTCCTCGCGCACCGGACGTTCTGGCTCTTCTCGCTCGCCATGACCGGCTCGTACGTGCTGTCCTTCCAGGTCTATCTGGCGCTGCCGCTCGCGGCGGGCGGTACGGGTGCGACGACGGCGCTGTTCGCGGTGTCGGCGCTCGTCGCGCTCGCCGGGCAGCTGCGGATCACGGCCTGGTGCCGGCGCCGCCTCAGCCGGGAGCGGTGCCTCGTGCTCGGGCTCGCCCTGATGGGCGGGGCGTTCCTGGTGCCGGCCGTCCTGGGACGCGGCCTGCCGGGGCTGCTGCTGTGCGCGGCGGTCCTGGCCGTCGCGAACGCGGTGCTCTACCCGTACGAGATGGACACCGTCGTCGCCCTGTCCCGGGGGCGCTGGGTGGCCACCCACTACGGGCTCTACAACACCGTGTGCGGGGTCGGGATCACCCTCGGGAACCTGGGCACGGGCGCGCTCCTCGACGTCACCGGCTGGTCGGCGGCGCCGTGGCTGGTGCTGTGCGCGGTCGGCCTGGGGTGTGCGGCGGCGATGGCGCTGCTCGCCCGGGGCGGGCGGCTGGCGGAGGAGGCGGCGGGTCCGGTCCCGGGCCAGGCGTCCTCCGGCTGATCCCGTACGGGGGCGGGGCGGAGGAGGTGCCCTCCGGCTGACCCTGGCCCGCCCCGTACGCCACCTGGCCCCACGGGAGTCGCCGCCCCGTCCGGCGGCGGCCACCCTGGGAGGGCGCGGTGCGGACCGCGGCCGGTCGGACCGGGCAGGAGAGCACAGGTGGGGCACCCCCTAGGAGCGGCGGGCGGAGGGCGGCGGGGCGGCGGGGGCCGTCCCGCGTACGGCGGCGCACGGCGGTTCATCCGGGCGCTGCCCCCGCTGGTCATCGTGGGCGGTGTCGTCTTCGACCTGTCGACCCCGCCCGCGTACACGGCGTCGCCGCTCTTCTCCGCCGCCCCGCTGATCGCCGCGCCCTTCTTCTCCACCCTGATCACCCTGCTCACCGGGATCGGCGCCGTCCTCGCCTCCATCGGGCTGCACATCTACAACGGCACCGACGACGAGATCCCCGCCCTCACCGAGACCCTGACCGTCGTGACCGTCTCGGCGCTCGCGCTCCTCATCAACCGGGTGGTGCGCCGCAGCGGCGAGCGGCTCGCGTCGGCGCGGGTCATCGCGGAGACGGCGCAGAAGGCGGTGCTGCCGATGCCCGCCGAGCGGATCGGCGGGCTGCAGTGCGCGGCGCGGTACGAGGCGGCGCAGGCCGACGCGTTCATCGGCGGTGACCTGTTCGCCGTCCAGGACACCCCGCACGGGGTGCGGCTCGTGGTCGGGGACGTCCGGGGCAAGGGGATGGACGCGGTCGAGGCCGTCGCGGTCGTCATCGGCGCCTTCCGGGAGGCGGCGGAGCAGGAGCGGAACCTGGAGGGCGTGGCGCAGCGCCTCGAACGCGCCCTGACCCGGGAGGGCACCCGGCGGGACGGGCTCGACGCCTTCGAGGGGTTCACGACGGCCGTCCTGGCCGAGATCCCGCGCGGCGACGGGGGCGGGACCTTCGAGGGTTTCGTACGGGTCGTCAACCGCGGGCACCCGCCGCCGCTGATGCTGTACGCGGACGGGCGCGTGGATCCGCTGGAACCGGGCGAGGCGGCCCTGCCGCTCGGCATGGGGGAGCTGGCGGCGTGGCCGGACCGGGCCGAGGCGCGGCCGTTCCCGGCGGGCGCGACACTGCTCTTCTACACGGACGGCCTCTCGGAGGCGCGGAACGCGGTGGGCGTCTTCTACGATCCGGCGGCGCGGCTCGCCGGGCGGATCTTCCCGGGACCCGAGGAGCTGCTCGACGCGCTCGTGGACGACGTACGGCTCCACACGGGCGGCGGGTCGACCGACGACATGGCGCTGCTCGCGGTGAGCCGGCCGGCGACGGGGCAGCCCGAGCGGCGCCGGACGATGCCGGTGGTGCCGCCGGGCGGGTCCGGTCACCAGGCGTAGTCGAAGGGTGTCACTGCGATAACAATTGACATAACGTCAGATCGCGAGTGTTTGGCGGTCCTTCGCTGAAGGGGGGTCAAGTCGGGCGATTACCTCTCAATTCAATGAATGATCAAGAGGAACAGCTTGGAATCGGGACCCCCTGTCTATTAACGTTCGATAACGCAGCGCGGTCGTCCCAGCCGTCGCAAGAGGCGGCACCGTGCGCACGCGCCGAATCCTGAAAAGGAACCGGGGAACCACCACTTGGGGTGAATCGGGCCCCTTCGCACTCGTGCGAGCGAGCCCGTAGGAGACCTTCCTGCTCCGAACCCGTCAGCTAACCCGGTAGGCGAGACGGAAGGAAAGGAGCGCGCCCCCGTGGCGTCCAACACCCCCGCACCCGAAGCCCCCTTCGACGCCTTCGGTGGCGGTGCGGGTCCCGCAGCCCCGGACACCGAGTGGAACCCCACCGAGGGATCCCTCCGCGCGGAGAGCCGCTCCGGCGGCCGGCACCGGGTCGTCAAGCAGCGCTCCAACTTCGCCCGCTCCTCCACCGTCCTCGGCGTCGGCGTGATCGCCGCCGTCGGCGCGGGCGGCCTCGCCACCGCGCAGGAGAAGCCCCCGGTGGCCATATCGCTGCCGGACCTCCCCGACCTGAACCTGCCGGACGCCCACGACCTCCCCGGCGTCGGCGACCTCCTCCCCGAGGAGGACAGCGAGCCCGTCACCGAGGCCCGCGCCAACCCGAACCCGCTCACCTCCGCCACGTACACCAACGCGGCCGACGAGCGCACCGAGCAGACCGCCCCCGCCGCGGGCGAGGCCCTGCGCGCCCGCATCCTCCAGCAGGCCGAGCAGCAGCAGGCCTCCGCCGACGCCGCCGAGCTCGCCGCGGCCGAGAAGGCGGCGGCCGAGAAGGCCGCCGCGGAGGCCGCCGCCAAGGAAGCCGCCGCGGAGAAGGCCGCCGCCGACGCCAAGGCGAAGGCCGAGGCGGAAGCCAAGGCCAAGGCGGAGGCGGAAGCCAGGGCGAAGGCCGAGGCGGCCGCCGAGGCCGAGCGCCTCGCCCAGCTCGCCGCCAGCTACTCGCTGCCGGTCTCCTCGTACACCCTCACCGCCACCTACATGCAGTCCGGCTCGATGTGGTCCTCCGGCTACCACACCGGCCTCGACTTCGCCGCCCCCACGGGCACCCCGCTCAAGGCGGTCCACGGCGCCACCGTCAAGTCCGCCGGCTGGTCCGGCTCCTACGGCTACCGGATCGTCCTGGAGCTGGAGGACGGCACCGAGGTCTGGTACTGCCACCTCTCCTCCATGCTGGTCAGCGCCGGCCAGACCGTGTCCACCGGCGAGACCATCGGCCGCGTCGGCGCCACCGGCAACGTCACCGGCGCCCACCTCCACATGGAGGTCCACACCGCGGGCGGCGACGGCATCGACCCGGCGGCCTGGCTCCGCTCCAAGGGCCTCAGCCTCTGAGCGGATCCGGAATAGGCCCGGCGGCGCGGACGGTTGATCGAAACATGACCTCCCTCCGCCCGCTGGGCAGCTCCGACCTGCACGTCTTCCCCGTGGCCCTGGGCGGCAACGTCTTCGGCTGGACCGCCGACGAGGCCCAGTCCTTCGCCGTCCTCGACGCCTACGCCGCCGCCGGCGGCAACTTCGTCGACTCCGCCGACGTCTACTCCGCGTGGGCCGACGGCAACGAGGGCGGCGAGTCCGAGACCGTCATCGGCCGCTGGCTCGCCTCCCGCGGCAACCGCTCCGACATCGTCGTCGCCACCAAGGTCGGCGCCCACCCCCGGTTCAAGGGCCTCTCCGCCACCACCATCAAGTCCGGCGCGGAGGAGTCCCTGCGCCGCCTCGGCACCGACCACATCGACCTCTACTACACGCACTTCGACGACGAATCCGTCCCCGTCGAGGAGATCGTCACCGCCCTCGACCAGCTGGTGAAGGACGGCAAGGTGCGGGCCGTCGCCGCCTCCAACATCTCCCCGGAGCGGCTGCGCGCCTCCCTCGACTTCGCCGAGGCCGAGGGCCTCAGCCGCTACGTCGCCCTCCAGCCGCACTACAACCTGGTCTCCCGCGACACCTACGAGGGCCCGCTCCTGGAGACCGTCGAGCAGGCCGGGCTCTCGGCCGTCCCGTACTACGGGCTCGCGGCCGGCTTCCTCACCGGCAAGTACCGCCCCGGGAAGACCGTCGAGAGCGCCCGCGCCCACCGCGCCGCCGAGCTCGCCGAGACCGAGCGCGGGCAGGCCGTGCTCTCCGCCCTCGACACGGTCGCCGAGGCGCACGAGGCGGAGCTCGCCACCGTCGCCCTCGCCTGGCTCGCCGCCCGGCCCACCGTCGCCGCGCCGATCGCCTCGGCCCGCACGGTCGAACAGCTCCCGGCGCTTGTGGCGGCCGCCGACCTGAAGCTGACGGAGGCCGAGCTGACGCTCCTGACGGAGGCGTC